>NZ_JBFAXR010000020.1:0-84587 GCF_040680895.1 Streptomyces sp. NPDC051940
GCCCCGCGCGGCCCAGGCCCGACGGCGGGGGCGGCCCCGCACGGCCCCGGCCCGACCGCGGCGGCGGTCCCGCGCAGCCGCGCGTGGTTCGCCGGCGACACCAAGAACGGCTTCGTCGCCCGCCACCATCTGCGGGCCACCGGGCACGGCTCATGGGCCTTCGACGGCCGCCCGGTCGTGGGCATCTGCCAGACCGCCTCCGATCTGACGCCCTGCAACCGGCATCTGACCGGCCTCGCCGAACAGGTGCGGCGCGGGGTGCTGCGGGCGGGCGGACTGCCACTGGAGTTCCCGGTGTTCTCGCCCGGCGAGCCCTTCCTGCGCCCGTCCTCGATGATGTACCGCAATCTGATGGCGATCGACGTCGAGGAGTCCCTGCGGGCCAATCCGCTCGACGCCGTCGTCCTGATGACCGGCTGCGACAAGACGACACCGGCCGCCCTGATGGGCGCCGCCAGCGCCGATCTGCCCGCGGTCGTACTCACCGGGGGCCCGATGCTCAACGGCCGCTTCCGCGGCCGGGCGGTCGGCTCGGGCACGGATGTGTGGCGGATGACCGAGGAGTTGCGGGCCGGGCGGATCGGTCCGGAGGCGTTCGCCGAGTTCGAGTCCTGCCTGAACCGGTCGGCCGGCCACTGCATGACGATGGGTACGGCCTCCACCATGGCCTGTGTGGCGGAGGCACTGGGCATGGCCCTCCCCGGAACGGGCGCGCTCCCGGCGGCCGACTCCCGGCGCGCCGTGCTGGCGGAGGAGACGGGGGCGCTGGCGGTGGAGCTGGCCCGGACGGATCTGCGGCCCTCGCGGATCATGACCCGCGAGGCGTTCGAGAACGCGATCACCGTGAGCGCCGCGATCGGCGGCTCCACCAACGCCGTCCTGCATCTGCTGGCCCTCGCCGGGCGGTTGGGCGTACCGCTGGAGCTGGACGACTTCGACGCGATCGCCCGCCGTGTGCCCCTGCTGGCCGACGTCATGCCCAGCGGCCGGCTGCTGATGGAGGAGTTCGCCTACGCCGGCGGCGTCCCGGCGCTGGTGACGCGCCTGCGCGGACTGCTGCACGACGGTCCGGTCACGGTGACCGGGCGTTCGCTGACGGCCTCGGAGGCGGAGGTGTACGACGACTCCGTCATCCGCCCGCTCACCGACCCCGTGCAGCCGCCCGGTGCCGGGCTCGCGGTGCTGCGGGGCAGCCTCGCGCCCGGCGGGGCGGTCGTGAAACCGTCGGCGGCCAATCCGGCGCTGCTCGTCCACGAAGGCCCGGCGCTGGTGTTCGACTCGCTGGAGGAGTACGCCGCGGCGGCCGACGATCCGGCCCTCGACGTCAGCGCCGACACCGTGCTGGTGGTCCGCGGGATGGGGCCGCGCGGCTATCCGGGGATGCCGGAGGCCGGCAACCTGCCGCTGCCGCGCAAGCTGCTCGACGCGGGCGTCACCGACCTGGTGCGGATCTCCGACGCCCGGATGAGCGGTACGGCGTACGGCACCTGCGTGCTGCACGTGGCGCCCGAGTCGGCCGTCGGCGGGCCGCTGGCCCTGGTGCGGACCGGCGACCGCATACGGCTGGACGTCCCGGGACGGCGGCTCGATCTGCTGGTGGGTCAGGAGGAGTTGGCCGAGCGGCGGGCGGCGTGGACCCCGCCTCCGCCACTGGCGGGCGCCGAGCGGGGGTGGACGCGGCTGCACGTCGAGCACGTCCTCCAGGCGGACCGCGGCTGCGATCTGGACTTCCTCACCGGGTCCAGCGGGCACGCGGTGCCTCGCAGGGCGTTCTGATGGGGCTGCCGACAGCCGTCCGTTCCGTAACCCGAAAGGTCTGTCGCCGATGACGATCCGCGCGGTCTGCCCCGTCCTCGAGGTCCCGTTCCACGCCGACGGGTCGCTCGACCCGGGCGGATTCGACCGCGTGCTGGACGCGGTGCTCTCCACCGGCGTCACGTCGGTGATGTTCCCGGGCTACGCCTCGGAGTTCCACAAGTTGACGGCGGCCGAGCGGGAGCTGCTGACCCGGCGGCTGCTGACCGTCACCCGGGGGATCGAGGGCTTCACCGCCGTCGTGTCCGTCGCCGACCACGCGACGGTCGTCGCGGTCGACTCCGCCCGCCGGGCCGCGGACCTGGGCGCGGGCGCCCTCAACCTGCTCCCGCCCCACCTGCTCTCCCCCTCGGCCGACGCGGTGCGCGACCATCTGGCCACCGTGCTCGCCGCGGTGGACCCGCTGCCCGTGGTGCTGCAGTACGCGCCCGCCCAGACGGGCACCGCGCTCGACGCGGCGGCGATCGACGCGCTCGCG
This sequence comes from Streptomyces sp. NPDC051940, assembly GCF_040680895.1. Classification (NCBI taxonomy): domain Bacteria; kingdom Bacillati; phylum Actinomycetota; class Actinomycetes; order Kitasatosporales; family Streptomycetaceae; genus Streptomyces; species Streptomyces sp. NPDC051940. The sequence continues at coordinate 2,294 of NZ_JBFAXR010000020.1, forward strand.
GCGGAGCACGCCAACCTCCGCTATGTGAAGGTGGAGTCCGCGCCCCCCGGCCGGCTGATCGAGGCGCTCCGGCTGCCCGCGCTGGTCGGCTACGCGGGGCTGCAGCTGCCGGACGCCCTGCGCCGCGGGGCGGTGGGGGTGCAGCCCGGGTGCTCCTTCACCGAGCTGTACGTCCGGATCTGGGAGCTGTGGCACCGGGGGGACGAGGTGGGCGCGCTCGGCCTGCACACGGCCCTGCTGCCGTACCTCTCGTACTGGATGCAGCACGTGGAGCTGATCGTGGCGGCCGAGAAGGAGATCTCCGTACGCCGTGGCTGGTTCGGCTCCGCGCACTGCCGGGCGCCGGGCTGGCGGCTCGACCGCCGCGAACTCGGGATGGTCGACCGCTTCATGGCCGAGTTCGGCGGCCTGCTCGGCCGTTGAGTGGCGCGATCCGCGGGCTGCGGGCCGCGCTCACCGCTCCTCCGCCGGCTGCGGGCCGCCCTCACCACTCCCCCGCCGTCCGCAGCCGGACCGTCGAGCCCGACCGGGACTTGCGGACCTCCAGCTGGGCGGGGATACGGCGGCGGAGGTCGGGGACGTGGCTGACGATGCCCACCGTGCGGTCGCGTTCGCGGAGGGAGTCCAGGACGTCGAGGACCTCGTCCAGCGTCTGCTCGTCCAGGCTGCCGAAGCCCTCGTCGATGAAGAGGGTGTCGAGCCGGACGCCGCCCGCCTCCTCGGTGACCACGTCCGCCAGGCCCAGGGCCAGGGCGAGGGAGGCGAAGAAGCTTTCGCCGCCGGAAAGGGTGGACGCCTCGCGTTCGCTGCCCGTCCAGGCGTCGATGACGTGCAGGCCGAGTCCCGAGCGGCCCCGGCCGCCGCGGCCGTCGGAGTGGACCAGGGTGAAGCGACCCGCCGACATCCGGCGCAGTCGGACGGAGGCGGTGGCCGCGACCTGTTCGAGGCGGGCGGCGAGGACGTAGGACTCCAGCCGCATCTTGCGCTCGTTCTCGGCGGAGGTGCCGGCCGCGAGTCCGGCGAGGCGGGCCACGCGGTCGTACTCGGCGCGCAGCGGCGCCACCCGGCGGATCTCGGAGGTCGCCTCGGCGGACAGCCGGTCGAGTTCCGCGCAGCGGCGGGTGGCCGCGGCGTCGTCCGCGGCACCGGCGCGCATCCGGTGGGCGGCCCGCTCCACGGTCTGCTCGGCGGCGGCGATGTCGGCGGGCGCCCGGGACGCGGCCTCCCGGTGACGCGCGTCGGCCAGGATCCTCGCGTCCGCGGCCTCCTCGCGCTGCCAGGCGTCGAGCCGGTCCTGCAGCTCGCGCTGGGCGTGGCGGTCGAGCACGGCGTCCGCGGCGGCCGTCGGCGTGTCGAACCCGGCCCGGAACGCCGCGTCGGCGAGTCGCGCGTCGGCCTCCTTCAGCTTCAGGGCGCTCACCTCGGCCTCCCGGGCGGCGGTGGCTGCCTCTTCGAGGACCTCCGCCTGGTACGTGAGGCGGGCGGCACGCTCCGCGACCGAGGGCGCGTCACCGCGCGCGGCGGTCAGCTGCTCCTCCAGCGCGGTCCGTTCCGCGAGGAGGGTCTCGCGCCGCGAGGTGCGGGCGGCGGCGCGGCGCTCGGCCTCCTGATGCTGGTCGAGGCGGCGCTCGTGCTCCAGCTCGGCCTGGTCCAGGGCTTCGCGGGCGGCCAGCGCGCCGGCCGCCTCGGCGCGGGCGGCCGCCGCCTGCGTCTGCAACCCGGCGACCTCCTCCGTCAGCGCGCGGACCTCGGCCCCCTCCGCCACCTCGGCGGCCGCCTGGTGGGCCTCGCGCAGCGAGCGCACGCGCTGCTCGGCCGTCTCGCGGGCGGACTCGGCGCTCTGGTAGCCGGCGAGGGCGCGGTCCTCGGCGTCCTTGTCGACGTGGCCGGCGTCGGCCCGCGCGGGGGCGGGGTGTTCACGCGACCCGCACACCGGACAGTCCGTACCGGGGCGCAGACCGGCGGCCAGTTCGGCGGCGATGCCCTGCAGCCGGCGCTCCTTGAGGTCGAGCCAGCGCTGCCGCTCGGCCGCCGCCCGCTCGCGGGCGCCGAGCAGCGCCGCGTCGGCGTCGGCCTGCTCGCCGGCGAGCGCGTCGCGGCGGCGGGCCGCCTGCAGGGTGCGTGTGGCGCCCTCCAGGCGCGCGGCGAGCTGCTCGGCGCGCATGGCCGCGCCCTGAGCGGCGTCGATGCGCTGCAGCAGCGCCCCTCGCTCGGTCTCCCAGGTGTCGAGCCACTCCGCGGCGTCGGCGAGCAGGGTGTCGTCGGCGGACGACTCGCGGTCCAGTACGGCGAGTTCCCCGCCCAGCTCGCGGGCGCGGGCCTCCGCCGTACGGGCCGCGGAGAGCGAGCCGAGCTCCTCGCGCACCTGGCGCTCGCGGGCCGTCAGCCGCTCCGCGCTCTCCTCGCCGATGCCCTGCGGCAGCCGCGCGCGGGCCTGTCCCTCGGCGTGGGCGGCGGACCGGTGCACGGACTCGGTCTCGTCGCGCAGCTGGAGCGCGGGCACGACCCGGTCGGCCGCACGGGCGGAGTCCAGCCTGCGGCCGGTGCGCTCCCGCTCGGGCCGGCGCTCCCGCGCCTCGTCGGTACGCCGGCGGGCGTCGGCGTACGCCTGCTGCAGCCCCGCCAGCTCGCGCGCCTCGGTGAGCCGGCGAACGGCGCCCCGGTGGCCCTCGTCCGCCGTCAGCGCCGCCTGCGCGGCGGCGGCGGCCAGTTCGCGTGCGGTGGAGCGGGCGACGGCCGCGTATCCGAGCACCGCGGAGCCGAGCCCCGGGGCCCCGGCGGTGAGTTCGGGGAAGGGGACGTCGGGCAGCCGGTCGGCGGCCTGGGCCATCCGGTGGGCGAGCGAGACGAGCCGCTCGTCGCCCGCGCCGACGGCTTCCGCCGCGTCGCGGCGGAACCGGGCGAGGCGCTCCTCCACCTCCGCGAAGCGGCGGGTGTCGAAGAGCCGGCCGAGGACCTTGGCGCGGGCCTCGGCGTCGGCGCGCAGGAAGCGGGCGAAGTCGCCCTGCGGGAGCAGCACGACCTGGCAGAACTGGTCGCGGGTCATGCCGAGCAGCTGACCGATCTCCTCGCCGATCTCCTGGTGCGAGCGGCTGAGGGCCTTCAGCCCGCCGTCCGGGGTGTGCTCGGCCAGCAGGGAGACCGCCTTCTCCTCCGTCAGACCCGTGCCCTTCTTCTTGGGCCGGGGCTGCGCGGGGCGGCGCGTGACCCGCAGGCGCCGGCCGGCGACGGTGAAGTCCAGCTCCACCTCGGTGGGCGTCGTCTGTTCGGCGTGGTCGCTGCGCAGCACGCCGCCCTGCCGGGAGCCGGGGACGCCGCCGTACAGGGCGTAGCAGACGGCGTCCAGCACGGACGTCTTGCCGGCGCCGGTGGGGCCGTGCAGCAGGAAGATGCCGGCGCCGGAGAGGGCGTCGAAGTCGATCTCCTCGGCGTCGGCGAACGGGCCGAAGGCGGACACGGTCAGGCGGTGCAGTCTCAACGGCCGGCCTCCTGGGCGGCGAGGTCGGCGCGCACGTCGTCGAAGGCGCGGCCGAGCAGGGCGCGTTCGGCGCCGGTCGCGGTGGTGCCGGGGCGGACATGGCCCACGAAGTCCTCGGCGATCTGCTGGTCGGTGCGGCCCCTGAGCCGCTCGGCGTAGGAGACGAGGGGGTCGTCCGGGGCGCGGTCGGGCTCGAAGACGAGGCTGACCAGGTGGGGGAAGCGGGCGGAGAGCCGGGCCATCGGCTCGTACGGGCGGGCGGGGTCGGTCAGCACGGCCTCCACCCAGGCCTCCCGGTGCCCCTCGTGCACCGGGTCGTCGAGCAGGTCGTCGAGGCGGCCGCGCAGCCGGGCCAGCGGACGCGGGACGGGGCAGTCGAGGCGCTCGGCGGTGACCGCTCCGGCGGCGTCGAGGTCGACGAGCCACATCGACTTGCGGTGGGCCGCCTCGGAGAAGGAGTACGCGAGCGGGGAGCCGGAGTAGCGCACGCGCTCGGAGATGCGCTGGCTGCCGTGCAGATGGCCGAGGGCGGCGTAGTGCACACCGTCGAAGACGGAGGCGGGGACGGAGGCCACACCGCCGACGGTGATGTCCCGCTCGCTGTCGGACGCCTCGCCGCCGGTGACGAAGGCGTGCGCGAGCACCACGGCGCGGGTGCCGACGGGGCGCGCCGCCAGGTCCGCGCGCACCCGGTCCATGGCGGCGGCGAGCACCTCGGCGTGCCCGGCCCGCTCGACGCCGAACTCGCCGCGTACCAGGGCCGGTTCGAGATAGGGCAGCCCGTAGCAGGCGACGTCGCCGTGCGCGTCGCGCAGCAGCACCGGGGTGGCGCAGCCCGCGGGGTCGGTCCGCAGATGGATCCCGGCCCGCTCCATCAGCCCCGCCCCGACGCCGAGCCGGCGGGCGGAGTCGTGGTTGCCGGAGATCATCACCGTGGGGACGCCCAGCTCGGCCAGCCGGTGCAGCGTCTCGTCGTACAGCTCGACGGCGGGCAGCGACGGCACGGCCCGGTCGAAGACGTCCCCCGCCACCAGCACGGCGTCCACGTCGTGCTCACGCACGGAACGCACCAGGTACCCGAGGAAGTCCCGCTGGGCGCCCAGCAGGCCCACCCGGTGGAACGACCGCCCCAGGTGCCAGTCCGATGTGTGCAGGAATCGCATGACCCAGGACCCTATCGGCGGGCACTGACATCACGGGCGGGAACCCCCGGCTCAGACCGTCCCGTAGGTCTCGCCGCCGAGGTCCAGTTCGGCGCTGCCGGCGGTCGCGTCCGCCAGCCAGGCGCGGAACCCGGCCAGTTCCCCCTCGGGGAGGGCCACCTCGATGACCACCCGCGCCCCGTACGCCACGTCCCGGACGTCGCGGCCCGTCGCCCGCAGGTCGTTCTCCACCTTGCCGGCCCGCTGGTGGTCCACCGTGACCGTGGCCAGCCGGAACCGCTGACGCGTCACCGTGCCGAGGGTGTCCAGCGCGGCGCCGACCGCGCCGCCGTAGGCGCGGATGAGGCCGCCCGCGCCCAGTTTGGTGCCGCCGAAGTAGCGGGTGACGACGGCGACGACGTAGCGCAGGTCGCGGCGCAGCAGCATCTGGAGCATCGGCAGACCGGCCGTCCCGCCCGGCTCGCCGTCGTCTCCGGCCTTCTGGACCTCGGCGCCGGCGCCGATCACGTAGGCGAAGCAGTGGTGCGAGGCGGTCGGGTGCTCCTTGCGGATCCGGGCGAGGAAGTCCTGCGCCTCCGACTCGGTGGCGGCGGGCGCCAGCGCGCAGATGAAGCGCGAACGGTTCACCTCGGTCTCGTGGACGCCCTCGCCGGCGACCGTCTGGTACTGCTCCTGCATCCCCTCACCCTACGCCGCGGCCCGGCCCCACCGATCATGAGTGACCCTGTCCAGGATCTTGACCGTGTCCGATCACGACCAGTAGGACATACACGCTGCACACGGGATGGGGGGGTGGGGATACGTGACCGATGTCATCGTCGTCGGGGCCGGGTTCGCCGGTCTCGCCGCCGCACGCCGGCTGGCGGCCGCCGGGCGGGACGTGCTCGTGCTGGAAGCCCGCGAACGGGTGGGCGGCCGGGTGCTCAGCGTCCCCGTGGGCGAGTCCTACGTCGAGTCCGGCGGCCAGTGGGTCGGGCCGGGCCAGGACCGGATGCTCGCGCTGCTGGCGGAGCTCGGCCGCGGCACCTTCCCGACGTACGACGAGGGCGCGAAGCTCGCCGAGCTCGGCGGGCGGCGGCTGCGCTACAGCGGCCGCGTACCCCGGCTGAACCCCCTCGTGCTGGCCGACATCGGGCAGGCGCAGCTGCGCCTGGACCGGGCGGCGCGGCGGGTGCCGCTCGACGCCCCGTGGGAGGCGGCCCGGGCGGCCGCCCTGGACGGCCAGACGTTCGGCAGCTGGCTGCGGGAGCGCGTGCGCACGCCGACGGGCCGCGCCTTCTTCCGGCTGATCACGGAGGCGGTGTGGTGCGCCGGACCGGAGGAGATGTCCGCCCTGTGGGCCCAGTTCTACGTCCACGCGGGCGGCGGCGTCGACTCACTCATCAACACGACCGGCGGAGCCCAGCAGGACCGCGTCTCCGGCGGCACCCAGGCGGTGGCGGAACACCTCGCCGCCGGGCTCGGCGAGCGGGTGGTGCTCGGTGCCGCGGTGACGGACGTCGATTGGGACCGGTCAGTCGTACGCGTACGGGCCGGCGGCCGGGAGTACCGGGCCGCGCACGCCGTCGTCGCGCTGCCGCCGCCCGCCGCCACGCGGATCCGCTACTCCCCCGGGCTTCCGGCGGAGCGCGACCAGCTGCTGCAGCGGATGCCGATGGGCTGGACCATCAAGGTCAACGTCGTCTACGACGAGCCGTTCTGGCGCGCGGACGGGCTCGCCGGCCAGGCGAACAGCGACGTACGGGCAGTGGGCACGGTCTTCGACGGGAGCCACGCGGACGGCACGCCCGCCGTGCTCACCGGTTTCCTGGAGGCCCGGCACGCCCAGGCCGCCGCACGGCTCGGGCCGAAGGAGCGCCGCGAGCTGGTGCTGGACGACCTCGCCGCGTACTTCGGCCCGCGGGCGCGCCAGGCGCAGGGGTACGTCGAACAGGACTGGGCGGCCGAGGAGTTCACCCGCGGCTGCTACGGCGCCTTCGCCACCCCGCACGCCCTCACCCGTTTCGGCCCCGCGCTACGCCGGCCGGTGGGCCCGCTGCACTGGGCCGGCACGGAGACAGCGACGCGCTGGGCGGGCTACATGGACGGCGCGCTGGAATCGGGCGAGCGGGCGGCGGAGGAGATCCTCGGTGACGAGTGACACGGCCGCGGGCGGGGGCGCGGTTCAGTCGGCGGGCGGTACCGACGCACCACTCGCCGAGGGAGGCGCGCTTCCGCCGCCGGGCGGGCCCGACGCACCCCCCACCGGCGGGGACGCGCCTCCGCCGGCGTCCCTCCGCCGCCGGTTCGCCGCCTTCCTGCTGGAGTGCGCGCTGTTCGCCGGCACGCTCGGCGTCGGCTGGCTGGCGTGGTCGGTCGCCGAGTGGCGGTCCGGGCGTACGCCGGCCAAGCGGCTCACCGGTCTGCGCGTCGTGGACGCGCGTACGGGCGAGGCGGCGGGCCTGCGGCGGATGGCGCTGCGCCAGCTGGTGTACGGCGCGGGCGTGTTCGGGCTCTTCGGCGCCGTGACGCTGGGACTCGGATGGCTTGCCGGGGCGGCGCTGGTGCTGGCGCCCGGCCGGGCATCGGGATGGGACCGGCTGGCGCTCACCACCGTCGTCCACCCCGCGGGGCCGCCCGCCGCACCGCCCGGACGCGGCGCACGCGTCGTACGGGCGGCGGCGCTCGCCGTGCTGGTGCCATGGACCCTCGCCGCCCTGCTCGGCCCGGGCGCGGCACCCGTGCACATGGCGGCGGCCGTCGTCACGGGGCAGCAGGCGGACGCGGTGCGGGACGACCCGGTGCGGTGCGCCCGGGGACCGGCGGCGGTGTCGGGCAGCACGGACCCGAAGGGTGCCCTGCGCGTCTTCGCGCTCGGTTACCGGCTGCGGATCGGCGACGGCGCCTCGTACGCCGCGTACCGGAGCGCGATGCGGTGCCTCGTCGAGCGCTACGTCGAGCCGTACCGCGTGCCGGGCCGACCCACGCTGGTCGTCTTCCCGGAGGACGTCGGACTGCCGACGCTGGCCGTAGGCCCGCGCGGCGCCGGTGTACGCGCGCAGGCGTCGACCCGCGCGCGTGCCGTCAGCGAGACCGTCCCGCTCGGCATGGGGGCGGCGCTCGCCCAGCTGAACACGGCCTACGCGCCGCAGATCGCCGCGTACCAGGCGAAGTTCGGCCCGCTCGACCCGCGCAAGGCGCTGCTGCTCGCCGAGACGGACACCTTCGCCCGGGCGTTCAGCAGGACGTTCTCCGACATCGCGCGCGACTACGGCGTGTACGTGGTCGCCGGCAACAACCAGGCCCGCTACCGCGAGACCCGCAACCCGCTCGAGGTGGCGCTGTTCGCGGACCCGCAGACGGTGCGCTCCGGGCGGGCGTACGTGGCGACGGACGCGCACGTCGCCAACACGACGTTCCTGTGGGGGCCGCGCGACGTCCGCGCGAACGCCCCGGACGGCGAACGCAACCTCCTCTTCCGCAACGAGAAGGTCCCCCTCACACCGCTGGAGACGGATGTCCTCGGTCTCGACGAGGGCCCGCGCCGCGGCCCCGCGGCGGTGGCCAACGCGGCGGGTGTCACGGTGGAGGGCTTCCGGCTCGGCTTCGCCACCTCGCTCCCGGCCTTCACCTACGGCTATGCGTTCGGCGAACGCCCGCCCGGCTTCGAGCCCTGCGCGGACCTGCGCGTGAGCTACGCCGCGTGTATGGACGAGCAAGGGGTGGACGTGATGATCCAGGCCGACGCGAACCCCGGCCGCTGGGCCGCGGACAGCGGCTCGTGGCAGCCGCTGGAGTGGATGGGCTCCACCTGGCGGGCGGTCGCCGACCCGACCCTGCACTTCCGCTACAACATCACGCCCATGATGACCGGCAACCTCTTCGACCTGGTCTTCGACGGCCAGAGCGCGATCACGGCCCGCGACGCCCAGGCGCCCCCGCGCCGCTACGTCGGCAACGCCTCCTTCGGCCCCGACGACCTCCCCGAGGACCACCGCTACGCGGGCGACAAGCGCGAGTTCCTCGCCCTCTCCCCCTGGTCCGCCCCCGACGGCCCCCGCCCGGACCTCATGCGCGCGGCGTCCCGCCTCGCCCCCGGCTCGGGCGACGCCCGCGAGAACGCGTACGTGGAGTCGGCGGTGTACGCGGACCTGGTGCGCTGAGGGCTCCGGAGCGGCATACGCGGCGGTAGGGCTCCGGAGCGGCACCGCCGCGCCCCCCGGCCTGCGGAATCCACAGGGTGTCGCGACGGTTGACCCTGGCGGATAACGTACGCGGTCCGGGCGGTGGTGCCCGGGGTGACAGGAGGCAGCATGTCCGGGGAGCAGGACCTGATCCGCAAGATCCTCACGGAGTCCGGAGACACCTGGGCGGTCGTGGGTCTGTCGACGAACCGGCGACGCGCCGCGTACGGCGTGGCCGAGGTGCTCCAGCGCTACGGCAAGCGCGTCGTGCCGGTCCACCCGAAGGCGGAGACCGTCCACGGCGAGCAGGGCTACGCCACGCTGTCCGACATCCCCTTCCCGGTCGACGTGGTGGACGTGTTCGTCAACAGCGATCTGGCCGGCCAGGTCGCCGACGAGGCGGTCGCGATCGGTGCGAAGGCGGTCTGGTTCCAGCTCGGCGTGATCGATCACGAGGCGCACGCCCGTACCCGGGAGGCGGGCGTGGACATGGTCATGGACCGCTGCCCGGCGATCGAGATACCCCGCCTCGGGTAGCCGTGCGGGGCCGGCGCGAGGGTGTCCGGCCAGGTCGGGGCTCCGGTCGCCGTCCGGGAGTGCGGCGCTTAGCGTGGGAGAGGTCGAATGATCTCGGGGCGCACCGTCCGGCTGGAGGCCACGATGGAGCACACGCCCGCATCCGCCGAGTCCACCGGCTCCGGGCCACGCAGCGCTCCGCCGACGGGCGCCGCGCACGCCGGCGGACGGCACGAGCACCGCTGGCTGATCCTCGCCGTCATCGGTATCGCGCAGCTGATGGTGGTGCTCGACGCGACGATCGTGAACATCGCGCTGCCGTCCGCGCAGGCGGATCTCGGCTTCAGCGACGGCAACCGGCAGTGGATCGTCACCGCGTACGCCCTGGCCTTCGGCAGCCTGCTGCTCCTCGGCGGCCGGATCGCCGACCTGGTGGGGCGCAAGGCGGTCTTCCTCGTGGGTCTGGCGGGCTTCGCGGCGGCCTCGGCGCTGGGTGGTGCGGCGACCAGCTTCGGCATGCTGGTCGTGGCGCGTGCCCTGCAGGGTGCCTTCGGCGCGCTGCTCGCCCCGGCCGCGCTGTCGTTGCTGACGACGACGTTCACCGACCCCAAGGAGCGGGCCAAGGCGTTCGGCATCTACGGCGCCATCGCGGGCGTCGGCGGCGCGGTCGGCCTGCTGCTCGGCGGTGTGCTCACCGAGTACCTGGACTGGCGCTGGTGCCTCTATGTGAACCTGATCTTCGCCGTGGTCGCGATGATCGGCGGCGCGCGGCTGCTGCACGGCGGCCGGCCCGCGGACCGGCCGCGGCTGGACGTGCCCGGCACGGTCCTGGTGACCGTGGGCCTGTTCTGCATCGTCTACGGCTTCTCGAACGCCGAGACGCACGCCTGGGGCGACGTGCTGACCTGGGGCTTCCTCCTGGCGGGCGGCGCGCTGCTGATCGTCTTCGCCTGGTGGCAGACGCGGGCCCCGCATCCGCTGCTGCCGCTGCGCGTGGTGCTGGACCGGGACCGCGGGGCGTCGTATCTGGCGATGTTCATCGCCGGTGCGGGCATGTTCGGCGTGTTCCTGTTCCTGACGTACTACCTGCAGCAGGTCCTCCGCTACTCCCCCGTGTCCACGGGTGTCGCGTTCCTGCCGCTGGTGGCCTGCATGATCGCCTCGTCGATCTTCACCACCAACGTGCTGGTGCCCCGGTACGGCGCCAAGCCCATCGTCCCCCTCGGCATGATCCTGGCCGCGGCGGCGATGGTGTGGCTGACCGCTCTCGACGCCGAGAGCACCTATGCGGCGCACGTCATGCCGCCGACGCTCGTCCAGGGCATCGGCATGGGTCTGATCTTCGCGACCGCGATGAACCTGGCCACCTCCGGCATCGCCGCCCACGACGCGGGCGTGGCCTCCGCGATGGTCAACACCAGCCAGCAGGTGGGCGGTTCGATCGGCACGGCGCTGCTCAACACGCTCGCGACGACGGCCGCGGCGAACTACCTCGTCGGCAAGGAGCCGACCCCGCAGGTGAAGGCGCAGGCCGCGATCGAGAGCTACGCGACGGCGTACTGGTGGTCGGCGGCGTTCTTCGCGATCGGCTTCGTGGTCACGCTGGTGCTGTACCGGCCGGGTCCTCCGCGGCACCTGGCGGTGGTCGGTGAGAGCGCCGTGCACGTGGGGTGACGCGGCCCGCCGCCGGGTGCGACGGTGGAGGGGAGGAGGGATGTGTCATGCCCGAGACCGCACGGCCCGCTCCCGACTTCCGCAGCCGGCGGTGGCGTTGGGGGAACGCCTTCGTCGGCCTGCTCGCCCGCGCCGGGTGGGGGCCGATCCAGCTGCTCACCGTCGCGGGGCGCAGGACCGGACGGCAATACACCGTTCCGGTCGTCCCCGTGGAGGAGTCCGGCAGGCTCTGGCTGGTGGCCCCGTACGGAACCGTGGGTTGGGTGGAGAACGCCCGCGCCGCGGACCGCGTCAGCCTGCGCTACGGACGGACGACCCGGCACTACAAGCTCCGCGAGGCGGGCCCCGAGGAGTCCGGGCCGGTGCTCAAGCGCTATGTCGCCGTGGCGACGAAGACCCGGCCGCACTTCACGGCGACGAAGGACTCGCCCGTGGCCGAGTTCGTCGCCGAGGCCGGCCTGCACCCGGTCTTCGAGCTCACGCCCGCCTGAGGTCCGCGGGCGGCGGCTCGGCTACCGTAAGGCCATGATCGCGATACGCCCCGCCGAGCCGGCCGACGCCGCCGAGCTCGTACGCCTGCGCAGGCTGATGTTCCAGGCCATGAACGGTGCGGACCGGCCCGGTCCGTGGGAGGAAGAGGCGCAGCGCCTGCTGGAGCTGCAGCTGGCGGCCCGGCCGCGCACCCTCGGGGCGTTCGTCGTGGACGGGGACGGCCCGTATCTGGCGGCGTGCGCGGTGGGCACCGTGGAGCAGCGGCTGCCCGCGCCGGGGCATCCGACGGGCCGCTTCGGCTTCGTCTTCAATGTCTGCACCGACCTGCGCCACCGCGGGCAGGGTTACGCCCGGCAGACGACGGCCGCCCTGCTCGACTGGTTCGCCGGGCAGGGCGTCACGCGCGTCGATCTGCACGCCACGGACGAGGCCGAGCGCCTCTACCGGTCCATGGGCTTCGCCGAGCACTCGCTCGCGCTGTCGCGGGACCTCTCCAAGCCGCTCGGCTGATCAGACCCGTACGCCGAGCCCCTCCAGCACCACCGCGCCCGGCAGGGCGGCGAGCGCCTTGCCCGGCACCAGCAGCTTTCCGCGCCGCCGGCCGCTGCCGATGACGAGGTACGGGGCGTCGGCGACGGCCGCGTCGACGAGGATCGGCCAGCCCTCGGGCAGGCCGATGGGCGTGATGCCGCCGTACTCCATGCCGGTCTCGCCGACCGCCGCGTCCATCGGGGCGAACGACGCCTTGCGGGCGGCCAGATGACGCCGGACGGCGCCGTTGACGTCGACCCGGGTGGTGGACAGGGCGAGGCAGGCGGCGTACGTCGTCTCCCCCGCCCGCTTGCCGACCGCGATCACGCAGTTCGCGGACCTCTCCAGCAGGTCCTGCCCGTACGCCTCGCAGAAGGCGGCGGTGTCGGCGATCTCCGGATCGCTGTCGACGTAGAGGATCTCCCCGGCCGGTACGGGGCCGCGCCAGGCGCGCAGGGCCGCCGCCACCGGTTCGGTGAGCAGGTCGAGGCAGTCGGGGGCGGGGGTGACGTCGTCGAAGTCTCCGATGGGCGATCGCATGGGCCCCAGCCTACGGACGGCCGCGTCCGCGGTGGACGGCCCCCTCAGCGGACCGGCGGCACGGAGACCGCCATCGTCATGTCCACCGGTACCGGGCCGTCGTTGCGGTAGGTGTGCGGGACGCTGCCCTCGAACGTGGCCGACGCGCCCGCCGGCACGCGGTGCGGCGTGCCGTCCACGATCAGCGTGAGCTCGCCGCCGGTGACATGGAGCAGTTCGTACGTGCCCGGCGGGTGCGGGTCCGAGGCGCTCTCGTCGCCGGGCTCCAGATGCCACTGCCACATCTCCACCGGTCCGGGCGCCTGCGTACCCACCAGCAGCGAGGTCCAGCTGCCCGCGTCCGTGGACCACATCCGGACCTGCTGCTCCGACTGGACGAGCTGCACCTGCGGGCCGCTCTCGTAGTCGAGCAGCGCCGTGATGCTGACCCCGAGCGCGTCCGCCAGCTTCACCGTGGTGCCGATACTGGGGTTGGTCCGCGCCTGCTCGATCTGGATGATCATGCCGCGGCTGACCCCGGCCCGGGCGGCGAGCGCCTCCAGGGTGAATCCGCGCTCCTGGCGCCAGCGCTTGAGGTTGCGGGCCAGGGACTGGGTGAGGGCGTCGAGGTCGGTCACAGGGCGGGCCGTCCAATATTATGGATGACAGAGTCCATCGCGATGAACTACCGTCTGGTGCACTACAGGGTCCATCACACAGTACTGCGAGGAGCACCACTCATGACCGCTGCCCTGGCTCTTTCCGCCAGCCTGCTCTGGGGGCTCGCCGACTTCGGCGGCGGGGTGCTCACCCAGCGCATGCGCGCGCTGACCGTGGTCGTGGTGTCGCAGCTCCTCGCCGCGGTCACGCTCGGGGTCGTCGTCGTCGCGACGGGCGCCTGGTCGCAGGCCGGGCCGCTGCTCTGGTACGCCGTGGCCGCCGGGGTCGTGGGGCCGGTGGCGATGCTCGCCTTCTACCGGGCGCTGGCCGCCGGGCCGATGGGCATCGTCTCGCCGCTGGCGACGATGGGCGTGGTGGTCCCCTTCGGCGTCGGCCTGATCGCTTACGGGGAGCGGCCGCAGGTGTGGCAGTACGCCGGCATCGCCGTCGCGGTGGCGGGCATCGCCCTGGCCGGCGGACCGCAGCGCCGCGGCGGGCGGATCGCGCGGGAGACGCTGGTGCTGACGCTGGTCGCCGCGGCGGGGTTCGGTGCGGTGTTCGCGCTGATCGCGGAGGCGTCGACCACGGTCGGGGGGCTGTTCCTGGCGCTGTTCGTGCAGCGGGTGGCGAACCTGGTGGTGGGCGGCGCCGCGCTGTGGGCCCAGGCCCGTCGCACGGCCACGCCCGCGCTGGGCGCGGACGGGGTGCCCGGGCTGGTGCGGGCGCTGCCCGCGCTGGCCTTCGTGGGGCTGGCGGACGTGGCGGCCAACGGCACGTATGCGCTGGCCGCGCAGCGTGGGCCGGTCACGGTGGCGGCGGTGCTGGCGTCGTTGTATCCGGTGGTCACGGCGTTGGCGGCGTTCGGGGTGCTGCGGGAGCGGTTGCGGCCCGTGCAGGCGGCGGGGGCGTCGCTCGCCCTCGCCGGTACGGTTCTGCTCGCTGCGGGGTGAGCCTTTCTCGGTTGCGTCGCGCTGCGGGGGCTTCGCCCCCGGGCCCCCGAATCGGCGCTGCGCGCCTCTGTCCTCAAACGCCGGACGGGCTGGTTTCGGTCCCGTCATCGCCGACGCCGCAGGCTGGACGGCCGGGGGTTGCCCCCCAGCCACGCCGCACCCGCGGCCCGAGGTTTCAGCCCCCATCGCGAGCACGCCCCAACCGTCGCCCGGGGTTCAGCCCCGCCGCAAGCACGCCGCACCCGCGGCCCGGGGTTCAGCCCCCATCGCAAGCACGCTGCGCCCGCGGCCCGGGATCGGGGCCCCCACAGGTGCCCCACTCGCGGCCCGGACTCCAACCCCCACCGCAAGTGCCCCGTCCGCGGCCCAGACTCCAACCCCCACCGCAAGTGCCCCACCCGCGGCCCAGACTCCAACCCCCACCGCAAGTGCCCACCCGCGGCCCAGACTCCAACCCCCACCACAGGTGCCCCGCACCCGCGGCCCGGGGCTGGGTCCTCAGCGGCCGTATCGCGCGCCCGGCGACCCGGGGGGAGCGTCGCTCCGCGTCACCACAGGTAGCGCACCGCGTACAGGAGCATCGCCAGGCCCTGGATCGCCACGGCCACGGCTAGCAGGATGCGCAGGGTGCGGGTACTCACGGGGGCCCTTCGGGGTGGTGGGTCAGGTCGCTGTGTCCAGTGTGCCGGGGTCCTGGTGCGGGTCCCAGTCCGCCAGCGCGCGGAGCTGGTCGGGCGTCATGCCGTCCGGGATCGGCACCGGGGGCGGGGTGCGCAGCGGGGGCTGCCAGCCGGTTTCCGGGTCCCAGCGGCGTACCGGCTTCGCGGGGGCGCCGGCCACCACCGTGTGGTCCGGGACCTCGCCCCGTACGACCGAACCCGCCGCCACCACGACGTTGCGCCCGAGCTTCGCCCCGGGCAGGATCAGCGCGCCCGCGCCCAGCCAGCTGCCGGAGCCGATCTCGACCGGCGCGGTGCGCGGCCATTGCTTGCCGACGGGGGCGTGCGGGTCGTCGTAGGAGTGGTTGGAGCTGGTGATGTAGACGTACGGGCCGCAGTAGACGTCGTCGCCGATGGTCACCGGGACGTCCCCGACGACGTGGCTGCCGCGGCCGAGCACCACCCCGTTGCCGAGGCGCAGCACCGGATCGGGGCCGAGGTCGAGATCCGGCATCATGCCGGCGGTGAGGGTGACGTGCTGGCCGATGATGCAGTGGTCGCCCAGCTCGATCCACGGATCGCCGAAGATCGTGCCGACCGGGAAGGCGATCTTCGTACCCGTGCCGATCCGGCGGAAGCGGTACGGACCCGGCCGCTCGGCGCTCACCGCGCCCGCGCGCTGCACCCAGCGCCAGCCGGCGTGCACGGCGCGCGACAGCGCGCGGGACACCAGGGAGCCCTGCGGGCGGTGCTCGTTCACTGCGCGGTCCTTGGGCACGCCGACACCGTACTCAGGGCCGCCGCGACCTGCCGTACCCGCGACATGTGATCTTCCCCCCACCCGGCGGGCCGCCCGCCGGTCCCGATGCCATACGGTGCACTCGGCGCGACCCGAGAGGACGCGACCCGAGAGGAAGTGAGCGGAGCATGGCACAGCGACCCCTGATCCACGGCGTGGGCGGCAAGGAGCCGAAGGCCGACCCCGAGGCGTTCGTGGCCACGACGGCGGTGGTGCTCGGGGACGTGACGCTGGCCGCCGGCTCCAGCGTCTGGTACCACGCGGTGCTGCGCGCCGACTGCGGCCCGATCGAGCTGGGCGCGGGCAGCAACATCCAGGACAACTGCACCGTCCACGTCGACCCCGGCTTCCCGGTCAGCATCGGCGAGCGGGTCACGGTCGGGCACAACGCGGTGGTGCACGGCTGCGTCATCGAGGACGACGTGCTGATCGGCATGGGCTCGACGGTGCTGAACGGCGCCCGGATCGGGGCGGGTTCGCTGGTCGCCGCGCAGGCGCTGGTGCCGCAGGGCCTGCAGGTGCCGCCCGGCTCGCTGGTCGCGGGCGTGCCGGCGAAGGTCAAGCGGGCGCTGACGGACGAGGAGCGCGAGCACATCAGGATCAACGCCGAGATGTACACGGCCCTCGCCCGGATGCACGCCGAGGACGTGACACCGGACGAGGGCTGAGCCGACCGCTCTCAGCGGTTCGGCCGGAGCGTCCACACCACGCTCATCCGCGAGGTCACGGCGCCGTCCTCGCGGGTGATGTCGATGTCGACCGGGAACTCGGGCCGCTCGCCCTCGTCCAGCTCCGCGACCACCTCGGCCGCCGGACGGCCGAGCGTGGCGGTGGCGGTGACCGGGCCCATCGCGAGCTTCGTGTACACGACCTCCGCGCTCACGAACAGCGGGACGGCGCGCGAGAGCTGGTCCCCGAAGGCCGCCAGCACGATCGCG
This sequence comes from Streptomyces sp. NPDC051940, assembly GCF_040680895.1. NCBI lineage: Bacteria > Bacillati > Actinomycetota > Actinomycetes > Kitasatosporales > Streptomycetaceae > Streptomyces > Streptomyces sp. NPDC051940. Next base: position 18,836 of record NZ_JBFAXR010000020.1, read on the forward strand.
CCGCTCGCCGACTCGGCGAGGGTGAAGATGGCACCCGCGTGCGGGCCGCCGACGTGGTTGTGGAAGTCGGGCTGGTCGGGCAGGGTGACGACGGCCCGGTCGGGGGCCACCTCGTCGTAGACCAGGTTCAGGGTGCGGGTCATGGGGACGGTGGCCGCCATCAGCTCGCCGATGTTCGTCAAGGTGTCGGACATGCCGACACGTTACCAGTGAGTAGCATTGCGGGGCCATGGTCCGGTCCGTCTATCGTGCTGGCCATGTGGCCAGGACAGCAGGCCGGGGGCGAGCAGCACCCGCAGCAGCAGAATCCGTATCAGCAGCCGGTGCCGCCGGGGCAGCAGCCCGGCCCGTACGCGCAGCCGGGCCCGGCCGGCCCGCAGCCCGGGCCGTACGCACAGCCGGGCCCACCCGGCCCGTACGCCCAGCCCCAGCAGCCCTACCAGAGCGGGCAGTGGGGCCCGCCGGAGCAGCCGGGGCCGAGCGTGCCGCCCGAGCAGCCCGGCCACCTCCCGCCGCCGGGGACCGGCGGCAAGGAGCCGGTGAGCACCCAGGCCGTCGTCGGCATGATCGCCGCCTTCGCCGTGCTGGCCTCGGCCGTGGTCGTCGGTGTCATCGTGTGGCACAACCGCGGGGACGGCGGCGCCACCCCGGCCGCCTCCGGTTCGCCCTCCGCGTCCGCGTCCGCGGGGCCCTCGGCCTCGGCCCCGGGCGGGAACGCGTCGGTGGACCCGGAGAACCCGCGCGGGTCCGCGGTGCAGCCGGTGGTCGAGGGCTGGAAGGCGGTGGCCAACAACAAGCGGCACAACGCCTTCGACGTGCCCGCCGGGTGGGAGGTCAAGTCCGCGGGGCTCACCACCGGCTTCGAGAGCGACGACGGCGAGATCCTGGTGGCGATGACCGGCGTCGCCACCTACAAGGACAACTGGTGCGGCAGCGCGAGCCGCGCCATGGCCGGCACCAAGGGCGCGGTGGGCGCCCGCAACACCAAGGAGGCGGCCGGGGACACCGCCGAGTCGTGGGTGCTCGCCGCCTACGACCAGAAGCAGAAGGGCGCGCTGAAGAAGGCCGCGGTGGAGCCGTTCACCAACGGGCACGGGGTGTCCGGCCACATCGCGCGGGCGAGCGTCACCGGCGTACCGAAGGCGAAGGACGAGGACGGCTGCCTCAACACGGACGGCAAGGCGGTGGCGGTCAGCTTCAAGGACAAGGAGGGCGCGATGGCCTCCTTCGTGCTCATCTCGGACACGGGCGTCCCGGAGGAGATCCCGGACAGCGTGATCAACCAGATCACGGGTTCGCTGCGGCTGCTGTGACGAACGACGCGGCCCGGGGGGCGAAATCGATTTGGCGGACGCCGCGGCAGCGGCCATAGTCCGCATGTGACCTCGCGATCCTCCCGTCCCGTCCCGATACCCCGGCGTCCCGCCTGGGCGGGACGCAACTACACCCTGCTCTCCGCCGCCGCCGTGATCACCGGCATCGGCACGTCGGGCGCGCTCATCGCCTCGATGTTCGCCGTGTACGAGGCGGGCGGCAGCGCCACCGACGCCGGCCTGGTGGCCGCCGCGCGGACGCTGCCGCTGGTGGCGTTCCTGCTGATCGGCGGGGCGGTCGCGGACCGCTTCCCGCGGCACCGGGTGATGGTCGCGGCGAACGCGCTGAACTGCGTGTCGCAGGGGCTCTTCGCCCTGCTGGTCATCACCGGCCGGGCGGAGCTGTGGCAGATGGCCGCGCTCGCCGCCCTCGGCGGTGTCGGCCAGGCGTTCTTCGCGCCCGCCGCCGAGGGCATGGTGCTCACCAGCGTCGAGGGCGAGAACACCGGCCGCGCCTTCGCCATGTTCCGGCTCGGCATGAACGCCTCCCACATCGGCGGCGCCGCGCTCGGCGGCGCGCTGATCGCGGGGGTGGGCCCGGGTTGGGTGCTGGCTCTGGACGCGGCGGCGTTCGCGCTGGCGGGGGCGCTGCGCGCGTTCCTGGACGTCAGCCGGGTGCCGGAGCGCGAGCCGGGCGGCGGGATCGTCGGGGACCTCCGGGTGGGCTGGCGGGAGTTCGTCGCGCGGCCCTGGCTGTGGAGCATCGTCATGCAGTTCTCGGTGGTCAACGCCGTGGTCGCGGCGGCCGAGTCGGTGTACGGGCCGCTCATCGCCGAGGACTCGCTTGGCGGGGCCGGCCCCTGGGGACTGGCGCTCGCCGCCTTCGGCGCGGGCACGATGGGCGGGGCGCTGCTGATGACGCGCTTCAAGCCGCGTCGCATGCTGCTCACCGGCGTCCTGTGCGTGTTCCCCTTCGCCCTGCCGACGGCCGCGCTGGCCGTACCGCTGAACGCCCACGCCCTGACGGCGGTGATGTTCGTCAGCGGTGTGTCGATCGAGGTGTTCGGCGTCACCTGGATGATGGCGCTGCGGCAGGAGATCCCCGAGGACAAACTGTCCCGGGTGTCGTCGTACGACTGGTTCGGCTCGCTCGCCGGCGTACCGCTGGCGGCGGCGCTGGCCGGTCCGGCGATGGACGTGTTCGGTCGCGGGCAGGCGCTGTGGGGCGGGGCGGCGCTCATCGTGCTCCTCACGGCGGGCGTGCTGTGCGTGCCCGACGTACGGCGGCTGGAGCGGCGACCGGAGAAGTCTCGAGCTGAGGTCGAGGTCGAGGGTCCGCCGGCCGGGTCTGAGGCTCGGGGTGAGGGTGAGGGCCGGATCCCGGCGCAGGGCCCGGTGGCTCAGCCGATCGTGAAGGCCCCGTCCGGCGGCTCCGGGGACGGCACCGCGTCCGCGTCCGTCACGGGCTGAGCGTCGCCGGCGATCCTCGCCAGGGAGGGTCCGAACTCCACCCGCGCCGGGAAGGGGTCCGCCGCGGTCCGCCGGGCGAGGGCGTGGACGGGCAGCTCGTCCCAGGAGGCGATGAGCAGGATGTTGCCGAAGCGCCGGCCGCGCAGCACCGCCGGTTCGGCGATCAGGCAGCGGTACGGGAAGACCGCCGCGGCGTTCGCCAGCTGGGAGCGCAGGAACGCGAAGGGTGCCGCGTCCGCGAGGTTCGCGGCGTAGCAGCCGTGCGGCCGCAGGGCGCGGGCCGCGGCCCGGACGAACTCCACGGACGCGATGTGCGCCGGGGAGCGGGAACCGCCGTAGACGTCGGCGATCACCAGGTCCACGGAGGACCGGGGCGCCTCCTCCAGGGCCGCCCGGGCGTCGGCCGCCCGCACGGTGATGTCCGCGTCCTCGGGCACCGGCAGATGGGCGCCGACCAGAGCGATCAGCGCGCGGTCGGCCTCGGCGACCAGCTGGTGCGAGCCCGGCCGGACGGCGGCGAGGTAGCGCGGCAGGGTGAGGGCGCCGCCGCCCAGGTGCAGGACGTCGAGCGGTTCGTCCGGCGCCGCGGCGAGGTCGATGACGTGGGCGAGCCGGCGGGCGTACTCGAACTCCAGATGGGTCGGGTCCTCGAGGTCGACGTACGACTGGGGCGCCCCGTCGACCGTCAGCAGCCAGCCACCGGCGCGGTCGACGTCCGGCAGCAGTTTGGCGGCGCCGAAGTCCACGTCGGCGTAGGCGGGTATCCGGTCGTCCACGGGCCCATTGTGGCAAAAGCCGCGGCCGGTGTGACCGGCCGCGGCTTCCCTTGTTGTGTACGCGCCCGGCCGCACGCGCTTCGTACGCGCCCGGCCGGACGCCTCCTGTACGCGCCCTACCCGACGGCGGTGACCGTGCCCGCGCCGACCGTGCGCCCGCCCTCGCGGATCGCGAAGCCGAGGCCCGGCTCGAGCGGCGTGTCACGGCCCAGCTCGACCGTCATCGTGACCCGGTCGCCGGGCAGCGCGACGCCGCCCTCGCCGAGGTCGACGTCGCCGACGACGTCCGCGGTCCTGAGGTAGAACTGCGGCCGGTAGCCGCTGGCGATCGCCGTACGGCGGCCCCCCTCGCCGGCCGAGAGGATGTAGACCTCCGCCGTGAAGCGCCGCGCCGGGACGACGCTGCCCGGCGCGGCCACCACGTGGCCGCGGCGCACCGCGTCGCGGGCGACGCCGCGCAGCAGGAGCGCCACGTTGTCGCCCGCCTCGGCGGACTCCATCGGCTTGCCGAAGGTCTCCAGGCCGGTGACGACCGTCTCCACCCCGGCGCCCAGCACCTCGACGCGGTCGCCGACGCGGACGGTGCCGCGCTCGACGGCGCCCGTGACGACGGTGCCGCGGCCGGTGATGGTGAGCGTGTTCTCCACCGGCATCAGGAACGGGGCGTCGAGGTAGCGCACCGGCATCGGCACATAGGTGTCGACGGCGTCCAGCAGCGCCTCGACCGCCCCCGTCCACCGCGGGTCGCCCTGCAGCGCCAGCAGCCCGGAGACGCGGACCACCGGAACCCGGTCGCCCGGGTAGCCGTGGGCGGTCAGCAGCTCGCGGACCTCCAGCTCCACCAGGTCGGTCAGCTCGGGGTCGCCGGCGTCGGCCTTGTTCAGCGCGACGACGATGTGCTCCACGCCGACCTGCTTGGCGAGCAGGACGTGCTCCGCGGTCTGCGGCATGATCCCGTCGGTGGCGGAGACCACCAGGATCGCCCCGTCGAGCTGGGCGGCGCCGGTCACCATGTTCTTGATGAAGTCGGCGTGCCCCGGCATGTCCACGTGCGCGTAGTGCCGGGTGTCCGTCTCGTACTCGACGTGCGCGATGTTGATGGTGATCCCGCGGTCGCGCTCCTCCGGCGCCCGGTCGATGCGGTCGAACGGGACGAAGGTGCCGGCGCCGCGGTCGGCCAGGACCTTGGTGATGGCGGCGGTCAGGGTCGTCTTCCCGTGGTCGACGTGACCCATGGTGCCGATGTTGAGATGCGGTTTCGTGCGGACGTAGGCCTGCTTGGCCATGATGCTTCCTCGCGGATCGCAGTGGATACGCGGACCCCGTGGTCCCGCCGACCCTCCCCCAGCGGGGTCCGCGGACGAATCCGGGAAGGGTCAGCTTCGGGCGCCGTCTGCGGCTGCTGCGAAGAAGAAGTCCAGGGCAGCCTTCAGCGCGTCCGCGACTGCGGACAGAGCTGCGTGGAAGGCGTGCCGGAACATGTGAGGATCCTCGGACAGTTGGGGTCGCCACGTCCAACGGTTTTCCCCGCGCGGCCATTCCCGGCCCTGGCTCTCGCCTGCGGCGAAGGCGTTCGACGCGGCCTCACCTGTACGGCCCACCCCCTGTGGTCGCCCACCCGCCGCGCGGGCAGGCTCGAGGAGCGGGCCGGTGACCTGTCCCGGCCCGCGACCTCGACGTACCGGAGAACCGGAGGCTGCCGTGATCACCACCCTCGATGACATGCCCGCGGGAGTCGTCGGCTTCGAGGCGTCCGGGAAGCTCTCCGCCGAGGACTACCGCGACGTGGTGCTGCCCGCGCTGGTCGAGGCCGCGAAGTCCGGCGAGGTGCGGTTCCTGCTCGTCGTACCGGACTTCGACGGGATGTCCGCGGGCGCGCTCTGGCAGGACCTCAAGGTCGGCGTGGAGCATCTGCGGGCCTGGAAGCGGGTGGCGCTGGTGACGGACGTGGAGTGGATGGTCCGCGTCACGCACCTCTTCGGCTGGATGACGCCGGGCGAGCTCAAGACCTTCCCGCTCGCCGAGCGCGCCGAGGCGACCGCCTGGGTGGCGGGCTGACGCCGGGGGGCGTCACAGGTTCTTCAGCGCCTCCCGTACCGACAGCGGCGACAGCTCATCCCGGTGGCCGGCGACGAACGCGGCCACCGCGTCCGGCGCGGTCTTGGCGTACTCCCGCAGACACCAGCCGATGGCCTTGCGGATGAAGAAGTCGCGGTGGCCCGACTGGCGCAGGCAGTAGCCGAAGAGCCGGTCGGCGTCCGTCGCCTCCTTGTAGCGCAGCTGGTGCAGCAGGGCGGTGCGGGCGACCCACAGGTCGGGGTCGCCGATCCAGCGGTCCATCTCGGCCGCGAGCTTCGGGTCCGCGGCGACGAGCCCGCCGACGACGTGCGCCGCGAGCGCGTCCACGGTGTCCCACCAGGAGCGCGTCCGGATGAGATGGCGGGCCGTGGGGAGGAAGCCCGAGCTCAGGCGCTTGACGTGGCGGCGCAGGTAGTCGGCGGCGAAGTAGTGGTACTCGCGCTCGGGCAGCTCCCAGCACCGCAGCGCGATCGCCGTGGCGTCCGCCTCGTCCGGGCGGGGCGTGCCGTCCAGCACCGCCCGGGACAGCTCGCGCCGCCGCGGTGACGGGATGCCGAGGAACGGGCAGACACCCTTGAGGTACGCCTCCATCCCCGCGGCCTTCGCCGGATCGGCGGCGGTGGGATACACCGAGGTCAGACGGTCCAGCACGGTGTCGGCGAGGGCGCTGGCGGGGGGCGTGGGGCGGGGCGCGGCCATGGGCGCACCGTAGCGGTTGTGTACCGGATGAGCCCCACGTCACGGTGCTCGCGCCATGGTGTCGGTTACGCTCCCCCAATGCTGACCGCCGCCACCTCCGCCCTGGTCTCGCCGCGCGCGAGGCTGGCGCTGCTCGTCGCGCTGCTCGGGGGCGCGGCGAGCGCGGCGGTGGTCTACCAGCCGCAGGACCTGCTCGCGGCCGGATGGCCGTTCGAGCTGGCCGGCGGGAGCGCGGTGGCGCTGTTCGGCCTGCTGTACGGGCTGTGCACGGCCGCTTTCGTACCGCGTCCGCTGCTCAATCTGGCGTCCGGCGCGCTCCTCGGCATGCAGGCCGGGCTGGCGGCGGCCGTCGCCGGGACGGTCCTCGGCGCGGGTATCGCCTTCGGCCTGGGCCGCGGGCTCGGGCGCGGGGCGCTGCGGCCGTGGCTGGTGCGCGGGCGGCTGCTGACGGCGGCGGACCGGCAGCTCAGCCGGCACGGCTTCCGGTCGGTGCTGGCGGCGCGGGTGTTCCCCGGGGTGCCGTTCGCCGCGGTGAACTACTGCGCGGCCGTCTCCCGCACGGGCTGGCTGCCGTTCCTGCTGGCAACGGCGGTGGGCTGCGTGCCGAACACCGCCGCGTACGTCCTGGCGGGCAGCGCCGCGTCCGAGCCGGGCTCGGCGGCGTTCTGGGCGGCGGTGGCGCTGCTGGTGGCGAGCGCCGGCGGCGGGGCGGGACTGGCGTGGTGGCGGCGGCGCAACAGGTCGGCCGGGAGCCCGGTGGAACCGGGAGCGGCCCCGGCGGACCCGGGGGAAGGCGCCCTTCCGGCAGGGGCTTAACATCATCTGCGACCCTCCCCAGCGCCGAGCGACGGGGACGCCTATGCCGAAGGACTGAAGCGCCTCCTCATGACCTGGTTCGAATCAGTGATCCTCGGGCTCGTCCAGGGGCTCACGGAATTCCTCCCGATCTCCTCCAGTGCGCACCTTCGGCTCACGGCGGCGTTCGCCGGGTGGGAGGACCCCGGGGCGGCGTTCACCGCCATCAGCCAGATCGGCACCGAGACGGCGGTGCTGCTGTACTTCCGCAAGGACATCGTGCGGATCGTCTCGGCGTGGGCGCGGTCGCTCACCGACAAGGCGATGCGCTCCGACCACGACGCCCGGATGGGCTGGCTGATCATCGTCGGCTCGATCCCGATCGGCGTGCTGGGGCTGGTGTTCCAGGACTCCATCGAGGGTCCGTTCCGCGATCTGCGGCTGACCGCGACCACCCTCATCGTGATGGGCCTGCTCCTCGGCTTCGCCGACCGGCGCGCGTCGCGCGACGCGACCGGCGGCCGGCACCGGGCGCCCACGCAGCGCAAGGCACTCACCGACCTGAACACCCGTGACGGGCTGCTCTTCGGCGGCGCGCAGGCGCTGGCGCTGATCCCGGGCGTCTCGCGCTCCGGCGCCACGATCACGGGCGGTCTGTTCCTGGGCTACAACCGTGAGGCGGCGGCCCGTTACTCGTTCCTGCTCGCGATCCCGGCGGTGCTGGCGTCGGGCCTGTTCGAGCTGAAGAAGGTCGCGGACCAGCCGCACATCGAGTGGGGCCCGATCGTCCTCGGGACGGTCATCGCCTTCTTCGTCGGTTACGCCGTCATCGCGTGGCTGATGCGCTTCATCACGACCCGGTCCTTCATGCCGTTCGTGGTCTACCGCGTCCTGCTGGGCCTGCTGATCTTCGCCCTGGTCGCCTTCGGCGCCCTGGAGCCCACGGCGGGCGAGCCCGCCCACTGACCGCCCGCGACGGGGACCCCGGGGCACTGGTGGGCTCATCACACCGGTGCCCTAGGGTTGGGGTCGAAGAAGCACTCCGCACAGCGAGGGGAACACAGCAGTGACCGATGTCGATGGCGCACGTCAGGCGTTCGCCAAGTACGACCTGAACGGGGACGGGTTCGTCACCGCCGACGAGTTCAAGCAGGCGATGTCGGCCCTGGGCGACCACATGTACACCGTCGGCATGGCCGAGGCCGTGCTCAAGGACAAGGACCGCAACGCGGACGGCCTGCTGTCCTTCGACGAGTTCCTCGAGGTGTACAACCGGGCGCAGTGACGCCCGCCGCGGTGTGAGCCGGAGGTCCTCCGGCTCCTCCCGCCGGAGGCCGTCCCGCTCGCTGCCGCCGCACGTCTTGCGACTGCTCGCGCCGGACGTCAGCCGGCCCCCTCCCGCAGCCCGTCCGCGCCCGCCCCGCGGCTGAGGACCGCCTCCGCCACCCGCCCGTACACCTCGGGCGCGGAGCCGGGCGTCGCGGGGAGCAGCCGGAACGGCGGGCCCGTGTCGGAGTGCTGGGCCAGGAACTCCGCCTTCACCACCGTCCAGCCGCCCGCCCGCGGCGCGAAGGTGAACCGCGCCGCCGACCCCTCGTTGCCCCGGTACAGCCCGGGCACGAAGCTGGCGACCTGGTCGCCCAGACCGTAGACCACCCAGGTGCCGTTGACCTTCTCGTACGGCTGCGCGACGTGGTTGTGCGTGCCGACGACCAGGTCGATGTCCTTGCGGCCGGCCGTACGGGAGCCGGTGAGCCGGTCCGCCAGCCGCAGCTGGGCCCCGTCCGGCTCCTGCTGCCACTCCGTGCCCCAGTGCACGCTCACCACGACGATGTCGGCGCCCGCCCGCCGCGCGGCACGGGCGTCCGCGATCACCCGGCGCGCGTCGAGCAGGTTCACCGCCTGTGCCGGTCCCTCGATGTTGGTGAAGGACGCGTACGACAGCTGCGCCACCGTCGCACCGCCCGCCCGCAGCAGCGCCGGCCGCCCGGACTCGCCCCGGGTGCGCCCGGAGCCGGCGTGCGCCACCCCCGCCTCGTCCAGCGCCTCGAGGGTGCGGTGTACGCCCTCGGTGCCGCCGTCGAGCGCGTGGTTGGAGGCGGTGGAGCAGCTGTCGTAGCCCACGTCGCTCAGGGCGGCGGCGAGTTGGGGCGGCGAGGAGAAGACGGGGTAGCCGGTGAAGGGCCCGTCGGGCTCGCCGAAGGGCGTCTCGACATGGCACAGCGCCAGATCGGCGCCCGCCACCATGTCCCGCACGCCGGCGAAGATCGGCCCGAAGTCGTACGCCGCTCCCCCGCCGTCCGCCCGCGCCTGATCGATGATCGACGGATACGGGATGACGTCACCGGTCGCCAGCAGTGTGAACGCCCGCCCCTGCGGCCGGGGGTCCGCGGGCGGCTGCACGCGTGCGGGCGCGGGTGTGCCGCCCGCCGCCGCGCACAGGGCGATGCCTGCCGCCACGGCCCCGGCCGAGGCCGCGGCCCTGGCGAGGGTGCGACGGTCCGCCCCGCCCCTGCCGCGCGGCACCCGCCGCCTGTCACCCGCACTGCCCCGCGCCATGCCCGCCTCCGTACGTCCCGGTCCCGCACAGGGTCGACCCCGGACGGGGCCCCCGCATCCGCTGAGGCGGGCGATTGCGCCGAACGGGAGGCAGACCCACCGTTCGCCCTCTGGGCGTGGGCTGGATGTGTGACCGAGACTGGACATGTGATCGCCGCAATTCTCCGGGGGCTGACCCCCAGGCTCCCAGCCGGACGAGCGGACCGGCCGGGGCGTCCGGCGGAACGTCGCGCAGCGGAACGGAGCGGAGCGTCCTGGGGCCGGAGCGCCGGCGCGGTGGCGGCGGGCGCGCTGCCCGCGCTGGCCTTCCCCGCGCCCGCCTGGTGGTGGTTCGCCTACGTCGCCCTGGTGCCCTGGCTGCTGCTCCTGCGGACGGCGCCGGACGGCCGGCGGGCCCTGCTGGAGGGCTGGCTCGGCGGCATCGGCTTCATGACGGCGATGCACCACTGGCTGATCCCCAACCTGCATGTGTTCACGCTGGTCATCGCCGCCCTGCTGGGCGCGCTGTGGGCGCCGTGGGGTCTGCTGGTCCGCCACGCGTTCCGGCGCGGGCCGGGAGCCGTCCTGCTGGTGGTGCCGGCCGGGTGGGCGGCGATCGAGCTGGTGCGGTCGTGGGAGTACCTCGGCGGCCCGTGGGGGCTGATGGGCGCGAGCCAGTGGCAGGTACCCGCGATGCTGCGGGTGGCCTCGGTCGGCGGCGTGTGGCTGGTGGGCCTGCTCGTGGTGGCCGCCAACGCCGCCGTGGCGCTGCTGGTGACGACGCCCCCGGCGCGTACGACCGCTGCCGCCTCGCTGGTGGCGGCGAGCCTCGCCGTCTGTGCGGTGTGGCTCTGGGCGCCGCGGCCCGACGCGCGCGGCAGCCTGCGGATCGCCGTGGTGCAGCCCGGCGTGATCGACGGGTACGAGGCCCGCTTCGACCGCGGCGAGGAACTGACCCGGAGCCTGCCGGCGGGCGGGCTCGACCTGGTGGTGTGGGGCGAGAGCAGCGTCGGCGCGGATCTGGCCGGCCGGCCCGACTTCACCCGGCGGCTGGCCGCCCTGTCCCGGCAGACGGGCGCCGAGATCCTGGTGAACGTGGACGCCCGGCGCTCGGACAAGCCCGGGATCTACAAGAGCTCGGTGCTCGTCGGCCCGGACGGCCAGGTGCTCGGCCGGTACGACAAGATGCGCCTGGTGCCCTTCGGCGAGTACATCCCGCTGCGCGACGCCCTGGGCTGGGCGACCTCCGTCGGCCGCGCGGCCGGCGAGGACCGGCGGCGCGGGGCGGCCCAGGTGCTGCTCCCGCTGGACTCGGGCGTCCGGGTCGGGCCGCTGGTCTGCTTCGAGTCGGCGTTCCCCGACATGAGCCGGCGTCTGGTCCGCGACGGCGCGGACGTGCTGATCGCCCAGTCGTCGACCTCCACCTTCCAGCGCAGCTGGGCCCCCGGCCAGCACGCCTCGCTGGCCGCCCTGCGCGCGGCGGAGACCGGCCGCCCGGCGCTGCACGCCACGCTCACCGGAGTGAGCGCCGTGTACGGACCGGACGGATCGCCGGCCGGCCCGAGGCTGGGCACGGACGCGAGCACGGCGCGGGTGTACGACGTCCCGCTGGCCGGAGGGACGACGCTGTACGTCCGGTTCGGGGACTGGGCTGTGTACGCGGCGCTCGCCGCCCTCGCGCTGTACGGGGCGGCGGAGGTGTTCAGGCGGACTGATCGATCGCCGCGTGTACCACTCGCTCACACAGCTCGTGAGTGAGCAGCGCGTCGTGCGCGCTCAGGAACTTGCCCGCCCGTACCGCGTCCAGGAACGCCAGCACCGCCTGCTCGATGCCGCGCTGACGGGCGACGGGGACCCAGTCGCCGCGGCGGCGCACGCTCGGCTGGCCCTTGTGGTCGATCACCTCGGCGATGTTGCGCACCTCGCGCTTGGTGTCCTGGCCGGACAGCTCGAGGATCTCCTCCGTGGAGCCGGAGAGCCGGTTCATCACGCCGATCGCGGTGAAGCCGTCCCCGGACAGCTGCAGCACCACGTGGTGCATCCGGCCGTCGCGGACCCGGGCGCGGACGTCGATGTGGTCGGCGGTGCCCGGGGCGAGGAAGCGCAGGGTGTCGACGACGTGGATGAAGTCGTCGTAGACCATCGTGCGCGGGTCCTCGGGCAGACCCACCCGGTTCTTCTGCATCAGGATCAGCTCGCGCGGGTGCTCCAGGCACTGGGCGTACGACGGCGCGTAGCGGCGGTTGAAGCCGACGGCGAGGCTGACGCGGCGCTCGTCGGCCAGGCGGACCACGCGCTCGCAGGCGGCCAGGTCGTACGCGATCGGCTTGTCGACGTACACCGGGACACCCGCCTCGATCAGCCGGGTGGTGATCTCCTCGTGCACGGCGGTGGGGGCGTGGACGAACGCCACGTCCAGGCCGGCGGCCAGCAGCGAGTCGAGGTCGGCGTGCCGCTGAGCGCCGGGCAGCCGGAGGGCGTCGGCGACGCGGTGCAGGGTGGCCGGGGTGCGGGTCTGCAGATGCAGCTCCAGCCCGGGCTGGGCGCCGAGCACCGGGAGGTACGCCTTCTCGGCGATGTCGCCGAGCCCGATCACGCCCGCCCGGAGCGGTGCGCCGCCGTGTCCCATGGTGAGGTCTCCTGTCCGTCCGCCTGATCCGCACGAGCTTCCGTCCGCCTGATCCGCACGAGCTTACGGGGTCGCCGCGGCGCCCTTGGCGTCACTCCTGCGGGGAGTTCCCAACGCCGCGCGGGGCCGGGAGAGTTGGCGGATGCCGGCGAAGCGCACCGTGACCCTGTTCCTGGCCCTGGCCGCCGCCGCGGCGGGCGGCTGCGGCGGGGGCGCGGCCCCTTCCGACGGGGCGGGGCCCGCCGCCGTACCGCAGCCGAGTGTGGGGCTGCGGCCCGCGCCGCAGGTCGTGGAGCCGCCGGCCCGCGAGACCCTGGCCACGACCGAGGCCCTGCCGCGGGGTGCCCGCCCCGCGTCCGACGGGATCCGGCGCCCGTCCGCGGCTCCCGGCTCCGCTCCCCCGGTGCCGCCCTCGCCCCGGGAGTCGCCCAGGTCGCGGCCGGAGCCCGCACCGGAGTCGACGCTGGCGCGGCTGTGCGCGCTGGGCAAGGAGTACGGCCGCTGGGAGCCGGACAGCAGCCAGGCGAAGCTCTGCGACAGGTACGGGAACTGACCGCCCTCCCGGCACCCGCTCAGGGCCGCTCGGGCGCGCCGCTCAGGCTGCCGTCGAGTCGGGCGATCGCGGCGTGCACCGCGCGGCCGTAGGCGTCGTCGGTCAGCGCGGCGGCCCGCTCACGCGCCCGGTCCAGTTCGCGGCGGGCCCGCTCCGGGCGGCGCAGGCGGATGTGGTCCGCGGCGAGGCTGAGGTGGAGCGAGGGGTAGAAGGCGCGGACGGCGCGGTCCTCGGGGCCCTCCGGTACGGCGTCCCGGGCCGCGCTGTCGGCGGCCTGCAGGGCGCGCAGGTCCCAGGCCAGCCGGTCCTCCGCGTCCTCCTGGGTGTCGGCGAGGAAGTGGGCGAGCGTGCAGCGGTGCAGGGGGCCGGCGTCGGCGCCCAGCTCCGCCCAGAGCGCGAAGAGCCGCAGCCGGGCCTCCTCGCGGTCGCCGCCGCGGTGGAGCATCACGGCTTGGCCGATCCTCGTCATCACGGCGTCCTCGGCCAACGCGGGCTCCCGGGTGCTGCGGCTGCGTCAGGTGTACGCGACGACGCTAACCGGCGGGAGCGGCGAAGTCGGTGAGGCTGGCGGACGGTGTCCGGCGCCCGGCGTACGGGCACGTCCTCGGCATACCGGACCGGCGAACGGCTGCGCGCGCCCTCAGCCCCGGACCGCCGTCGTCAGGATGTGCCCGCTCGCCCCGATCAGGGACGGCGCCGACTCCAGCCGGCGCAGCAGGTCCAGCACCCGGGCCCGGCGCTCCGGGTCGTCCAGATGCCCGTTCATCCCCGGCATCAGCCAGGCCGTCCCCTCCAGACCGTGGCTGACGACGTCCGTCAGCCCCGCCTCGTGGAACTCGCCGGCGATCTCCGCCGGGTCGTGGAAGTACGCCGTGGTGAACAGCCGCTGCCCCTCGTCGCCGAGCCGGCCGTCCACGAGCGCGGGGTCCATCCGCTCCCGCACCTCGGCCTCGAAGTAACGCCCCTCCCGCAGGGTGTCGTTCACCCCCGCGTACCGGCTGATCGCGGCGGCCGCGATCACCCCGCCGGGGCGCACCGCGCGGGCCGCCTCGCGCAGCGCCCGCAGCCGGTCGGCCCGCTCGGGCAGGTGGTAGAGCGGGCCGAGCACGAGCACGGCGTCGTACACGCCGTCGGCGCAGTCGAGGTCGCGCGCGTCACCGACCCGCGCGGCGACCCCGGGCAGCGCGGAAGCCTGGGCGACATGCAGCGGCACGGGGTCGACCAGCTCCACCGCGTACCCGTCGGCCGCCAGCCACTCGGCGTGCACCCCGGAACCGCCGCCCACGTCCAGGACGCGGCCGGGCGGTGCGGGCAGCCGCCGCCGCAGCACGTCCTGGGTACGCCAGAACTCCAGCCGGTTGGAGGCGTTCTCCGACGCGCGCAGCCGGCCGTTCTCCCTGCCCTTCTCGTAGTAGGCGAGGATCTCCGGGTCGAAGCCGTGGGGTGGCGCGTCCGTGTCGGTCATGCGCGGATCCTGCCGGACCGCGCACGACCGATCAACGGATTACCTCGCGCCCAGGTCCGGGATGCGCCAGTCGATCGGCTCGTGGCCCTGGGCCGCGATCGCCTCGTCGATCTGGCTGAAGGGGCGCGAGCCGAAGAACTTCTTCGCCGACAGCGGCGAGGGGTGCGCGCCCTCGACCACCACATGCCGCTCGGTGTCGATCAGCCGCTTCTTCTTGCGCGCGTACGCCCCCCACAGCACGAACACCGCCGGGTCCTCGCGCTCGGCGACGGCCTTGATCACGGCGTCCGTGAAGTGCTCCCAGCCGCGGTCCTTGTGCGAGTTGGCCTCGCCGGCGCGCACGGTGAGGACCGCGTTCAGCAGGAGCACGCCCTGCTGGGCCCACGGCATCAGATAGCCGTTGTCCGGGACGGGCAGTCCCTTCTCGGCGTGCAGTTCCTTGTAGATGTTGCGCAGGGACGGCGGGATCCGCACGCCCGGCCGCACCGAGAAGCACAGACCGTGGCCCTGGCCCTCGCCGTGATACGGGTCCTGGCCCAGGATGAGGACCTTCACCTGGTCGAAGGGGGTGGCGTCCAGCGCGGCGAACACCTCGTCGCGAGGGGGGTACACCGGGCCGTTGGCCCGCTCCTCCTCGACGAACTCGGTGAGTTCCTTGAAGTACTGCTGCTGGAGCTCCTCACCGAGCACACCCCGCCAGGACGGGGGCAGCATCTCGGTCACGGCTGCGTCCACGTGAAGTTCCTTCCGGTGCAAGTCATCTGACGACAGCCACGACCGTACCCCTGCCCACTGACAGCCCGGTCACCAGTCCAGTTTGTGCAGCTCGGACATGAGCATGATGGTGGACGGGTCGAGGCTCGACTCGATGCCGCCGACGTCCTCGGAGCCGGCCACGTACAGCCGCCCCTGCCACAGCGGAAGCAGCCGCACGTCCCGGGCGAGGATCTTCTGGGCCTCGATGAAGTACCGCAGCGTGCGGGCCCGGTCGGCCTCCGTGCGCGAGCGCGGCAGCAGGTCCCCGGTGATCCGCTTCGCCTCGTACGGGGTGCCGACGGCGTTCTCCGCGCCGACGAACGGGGCGATGTAGTTGTCGGCGTCCGGGAAGTCGGGGAACCAGCCGCGGCCGAACACCGGGTACTCGCCCTTCTTGTAGCCCTCCTGGTACTCCTCCCAAGGACGCCCCTCGAGCGTGATCCGGAACAGGCCCGACTCGTCCAGCTGGCGTTTGAGCTCCTTGAACTGGTCGGCGGTGGCCGCCCCGTACCGGTCCGTCGTGTACCAGAAGGTGAGCGGCACCGGGGTGGCGATCCCGGCGTCCTGAAGCAGCTGCCGGGCCTTGCGGGGGTCCGGCTTCCCGTACAGGTCGTAGTACGGGGTGGAGTGCGACGCGATCCCGCTCGGGACCATCGAGTACAGCGGTTCCGACGTCCGGTCGTACACCCGGTGCACCAGCTCGTCACGGTCCACGAGCTGCGCGATCGCCTGGCGCACCGCGGGTTCGCCGACACCGTCGTGGCCCGGGTTGAAGACCAGGTAGTTGATCTCCGCGCCGACCACCTGGGTGAGCTTGAGACCGCCCACGACGCCGCCGTTGTCGTGGAACTCGGTGATCTGCCCGGCGGTCATGCCGCGGAAGGTCAGGTCGATCCGGTCGTCCTTCAGCTCCGCCATCATCTTCTCGGAGGACGCGTAGTACCTGATGGTCACTGAGTCGTTGCGCAGCTCCGCGTCGCCCCCGTACGACGGGTTGGCCCGCAGCTCCGCCCGTTCGCCCGGCTCGTAGTCCTCGAGGACGTAGGGGCCGGAGCCGACGAGGCCGTCCGCGTCGTCGCGCAGTTCACCGGCCGGGTACTCGGCCGGGTCGACGATGGAGGCGGCCGGGGTGGCGAGGATGAACGGGAAGGTGCTGTCCGGTTCGTCCAGGCGGAAGGTGATCTTGTCCTTCCCCGTCACCTCCACCTTCTTGAGGTTGGCCAGCAGCGGCGCCGGGCCGACGGGCGCCTTGATCTTCCGTACCCGGTCGATGGAGTGCTTGACGGCGTCGGCGTCCAGCTCGTGGCCGTTGGAGAACTCGAGGCCCGGGCGCAGGGTGCAGGAGTAGACCTTGCTCTTGGAGTCCTCGAAGCCGCAGGTCCGGGCCGCGTCGGGTTCGGGCTCCGTGGTGCCGCTGGGGAAGTGCAGCAGCGTCTGGTAGACGTTCTTGTACAACTCCCACGAACCGTCCCAGGCGTTCGCCGGGTCGAGCGTGCTGGGCGCGCTCGTGGTCCCCACCGATATGTGCCGGTCGTCGTCACCGCCCCCCGGCGTGAGTACGCCGCAGCCCCCGACCAAGAAGGTCAGGGCCGTCGCCGCCACCAGTGTGCGAGGTCTTGCCCGACTGAACACGCGTTCGCTCCCCAAACCGCCGCCCGACATTGGCCGCAGACCCTACCGCACCCTCCGGCTCCCGCAACATGTCCAGGTCAACGACGCGGCGGCCCCGCTCCACGGGCGTACGACGCTCGCGGAACGGGGCCGCTCGCGCAACGGCCCGACTCCCCTACCCCACGCTCGCGTTGAGGAAGATGCCGCCGTCCACGACCAGCGTCTGGCCGGTGATCCAGGCGGACTGGTCGGAGGTGAGGAAGGCCGCCGCGCCGGCGACGTCCTCCGGGACACCGAGCCGGCCCAGCGGGTACTGGGCGGTGACCTGCTCCTCGCGGCCCTCGTACAGGGCGGTGGCGAACTTCGTCTTGACGACGGCCGGCGCGATGGCGTTCACCCGGACGATCGGGGCGAACTCGTGCGCCAGCTGCAGCGTCAGGTTGATCATCGCGGCCTTGCTGATGCCGTACGGGCCGACGAAGGGCGAGGCGTTCAGGCCCGCGACGGAGGCCACGTTGACGATCGTGCCGCCGTGCTGGGACTGCCACGCCTTCCACACCTGCTGGGCGAAGCCCAGCGCGGAGACGACGTTGGTCTCGAAGACCTTGCGGGCCACGTTCAGGTCGATGTCGGCGATGGGGCCGAAGACCGGGTTGGTGCCCGCGTTGTTGACCAGGTGGTCGATGCGGCCGAAGGTCTCCATGGCCTGCGCGACCGCGGCCGCCTGGTGGGCCTCGTCGTGGGCCTTGCCGGCGATGCCGAGGGCGCGGTCGGGGCCGCCGAGCCTCTCGACGGCCTCCTTCAGCGCGTCCTCGCCCCGGCCGGTGATGACGACCCGGTCGCCGCGGGCGACGAACGCCTCGGCGATGCCGTAGCCGATGCCGCGGCTGGCGCCCGTGATGAGGGCGACCCGTCCGCTGTCGTTGGCGGTCATGTGGTGTCGTCCCCCCGTCAGTTGAGCGGTCCGCCGGCCACGTACATGACCTGGCCGGAGACGAAGCCGGCCGCCTCGCCGGTGAAGAAGGCGATGGCGTTGGCGATGTCCTCCGGCTGCCCGACGCGCTTGACCGGGATGCCGTCGGCGGCGGCCTTCTTGAAGTCCTCGAAGTCCATGCCGATCCGGGCCGCGGTCTGCGCGGTCATCTCGGTGGCAATGAAGCCGGGGGCGACGGAGTTGGCGGTGATGCCGAACTTGCCCAGCTCCAGGGCCAGGGTCTTGGTGAAGCCCTGCAGGCCGGCCTTGGCGGCGGAGTAGTTGACCTGGCCGCGGTTGCCGAGGGCGGAGGACGAGGAGAGGTTGACGACCCGGCCGAAGCCCGCGTCGACCATGTGCTTCTGCACCGCGCGGGTCATCAGGAACGAGCCCTTGAGGTGCACGTTCATGACCATGTCCCAGTCGCCCTCGGACATCTTGAAGAGCAGGTTGTCGCGGATCACGCCGGCGTTGTTCACCAGGATCACCGGCGCGCCCAGCTCCTCGGCGATACGGGCGACGGCGGCCTCGACCTGCTCGGCGTCGGAGACGTCGCAACCGACGGCGATGGCCCTGCCGCCCGCCGCGGTGATCTTCTCGACGGTGTCCTTGCACGCCGACTCGTCGAGGTCGATGACCGCGACGGCGCGGCCCTCCTCGGCCAGCCGGACCGCGGTCGCGGCGCCGATGCCGCGGGCGGCTCCGGTGACGATCGCGACTCGCTGTTCCGTGGTGGTCATCCTCGTGTTCTCCTCGCCCTGGAATCCGATGAGCAACCGCTTAGTAGGTTCCGCAGACGTGACGCTAGAAGTCCGTCCCGCCCCCTGTCAACGGTTGCCTTGCTCACCCGTCACCCGCGGCCCGCGCGACGGGCCGCCGTACGAGGAGATCCAGCAGCCTCTCCGTCTCCGCGGCCGGGTCCTCGGTCAGTCCGGTGTGCACCGGTCCGGGCTGTACGACGGTGGAGCGCGGCGCGATGAGCCAGCGGAACCGGCGGCCGGCGTCGTCGCCGCCGGCCTGCCCGGCGGCCGCTCCCCCGCAGCACACGCTCTCCACCGCGTGCAGGGCGGCGCGCACCCCGGCGACGTCCGCCGCGGGGTCCAGCGCCAGCAGCCGCTCGACGTCCAGGTCGGTGGCGGCGGCGACGAACGACCGGGCCCGGCAGTACACGACGACACCGGCGTTGATCTGCTCCCCGCGCTCGACCCGGGGGACG
Source organism: Streptomyces sp. NPDC051940 (assembly GCF_040680895.1). Taxonomy (NCBI): domain Bacteria; kingdom Bacillati; phylum Actinomycetota; class Actinomycetes; order Kitasatosporales; family Streptomycetaceae; genus Streptomyces; species Streptomyces sp. NPDC051940. The sequence goes on from NZ_JBFAXR010000020.1 coordinate 37,709, forward strand.
ACGCGCACCAGCGCGTACTCGAAGACCTCGCGCTTGCTCACTTCGCGCTCCTCTTCGGCAGCTCGGCGGCCAGCCAGCCGGGCACCTGCGACGGACGGTCGGGGGTGCGCGCGCCGAGGGTGATCCGCTCGCCGATGTCCGCGCGGGCCAGCAGCGTACGGACGTACGCGCGGCGCAGCTCGCCGGGCGAGGCGAAGCCGGGCTCGTCGGCCAGCCATGCGTCGGGGACGAGGGACGTCACCTCGGTGAGCAGCTCCTCGGTGACGCGCGGCGCCAGCTCGGCGGCCGCCTTCGCGACCTCCGGACGGTACGACGACAGGACGTGGTCGGAGGCGTCGTACGGCTTGGCGGCCGCCTTGTCGGCGCCCGGCCAGTTGTGGTGCCAGATCATGGTGGCGCCGTGGTCGATGAGCCACAGCTTCCCGTGCCAGACGAGCATGTTGGGGTTGCGCCAGGACCGGTCGACGTTGTTGATCAGCGCGTCGAACCAGACGATCCGCCCGGCCTCACCCGGGTCGGCCTCGTAGGCGAGCGGGTCGAAGCCGATGGAGCCGGGCAGGAAGTCCATCCCGAGGTTGAGCCCCCCGCTGGCCTTGAGCAGCTCCTGCACCTCCTGGTCGGGCTCGGCGAGCCCGATCACGGGGTCGAGCTGCATCAGCGCCAGGTCGGGCACCCGCAGCCCGAGCCGCCGGCCCAGCTCACCGCAGATCACCTCGGCGACGAGGGTCTTGCGCCCCTGACCGGCGCCGGTGAACTTCATGACGTACGTCCCGAGGTCGTCGGCCTCGACGAGCCCCGGCAGCGAGCCGCCCTCACGCAGGGGCGTGATGTAGCGGGTCGCAGTGACCTCATTCAACACTTTCCCAGGCCACCCATCTCTTCAGCCTTGCGATACGCGGAGGACTCTGGAGGGCGTCCCGCCTCCGGCATGAAGTGAGCATAGTAACCGAGGGTGATCACGTCACAAGGGCGGGATGCCGTGCTTCCGCGACGGCAGATCGGCGTGCTTCGACCGGAGCACGGCCAGCGACCGGATGAGCACGGTACGGGTCTCGGCGGGGTCGATGACGTTGTCGATCAGGCCCCGCTCGGCGGCGTGGTACGGATGCATCAGCTCCGACTTGTACCGCTCCACCAGTCGCTCGCGCACGGCCTCCGGCTCGTCGGCCGCCTCGATCTCGCGGCGGAACACGATGTTCGCCGCGCCTTCGGCCCCCATCACCGCGATCTCGTTCGTCGGCCAGGCGTAGGCCATGTCGGTGCCGATCGACCGCGAGTCCATGACGATGTAGGCACCGCCGTACGCCTTGCGCAGGACGACGGAGACCCGGGGCACGGTGGCGTTGCAGTACGCGTAGAGCAGCTTGGCGCCGTGCCGGATGATGCCTCCGTGCTCCTCGTCTACGCCGGGCAGGAAACCGGGTACGTCCACGAGTGTCACCAGGGGGATGTTGAAGGCGTCACAGATGGTCACGAACCGGGCGGCCTTCTCCGCGGCGTGGATGTCCAGCACCCCTGCCAGCGTCTGCGGCTGGTTGGCCACGACCCCGACGACGTGCCCGTCAAGCCGCGCCAGCGCGCAGATCACGTTCTCCGCCCAGACCTCGTGAACTTCGAAGAAGTCGCCCTCGTCCACCACCGCGGCGATGACCGCCCGCATGTCGTACGCCATGTGCGGGTCGGCCGGGACCAGGTTCCGCAACTCCGGGCAACTGCGGTCGGCGGGGTCGTCGGTCTGTGCCACGGGCGGGAGTTCGCGGTTGTTCGACGGCAGCAAGGACAGCAGGAACCGTACGTCCTCGAAGCAGCTCTCCTCGTCCTCGTAGGCGAAACCGGCCACTCCCGTCTTCCGCGCGTGGACGTCGGCACCCCCCAGCTCCTCGAGGGTCGTGCGCGATCCGGTCACGGCCTCCACGACGTCGGGCCCCGTGATGCACATCTGGGACACGTTGCGGACCACGAAGACGAAATCGGTGAGCGCGGGCGAGTAGGCGGCGCCGCCCGCGCAGGGCCCGACCACCACGCTGATCTGCGGGATGACCCCCGACGACCGCGTGTTGCGGAAGAAGATGCCGCCGTATCCGGCCAGCGCGCTCACGCCCTCCTGGATCCGTGCGCCCGCCCCGTCGCACAGCCCCACCAGGGGTGCGCCGGCCGCTTCCGCCAGGTCCATCACCTTGTGGATCTTCTCCGCGTGCGCTTCACCGAGCGCGCCGCCGAAGATCCGGAAGTCGTGTGCGTAGACGAAGACGGGGCGGCCGTGCACGGTGCCCCAGCCGGTGATCACACCGTCCGTGTAGGGCCTGTTCTCCTCCAGCCCGAACCCGACCGCCCGGTGCCGCCGCAGGGGTTCGACCTCCGTGAAGGAGCCGTCGTCCAGCAGCAGGTCCAGGCGCTCACGGGCGGTGAGCTTGCCACGGGCGTGCTGTTTCTCCGTCGCCTCGGGGCTGGGCCCGTCGGCGATCTCGTCCTTGATCCAGGCGAGTTCGGCGAGCCTGACCTCCGCGTCGGAGAGATCATCGGGAGCAGCCGCCCGCGTCCGCGTGGCGGTGGGCTCCTGTGCATAGGTCATGAGTGACCTCCAGCCCCGAGCTACGGATTCGTTCCCCTCATGCTCGGTCCGGGTGTTGGCTGCTGCACCCCGAGCGCGTCACCCCACGGCCGACGGGAACGAAGCGCGGGCCCGCCCCGGCAACGGAGCTGGTACTCCGAACGGGTGACGCGGAGGTCGCCTTCAGCGCCCGTCGGAGTGCACCGGCGGAGCCGAGTAACGCATCGGCGTCAGCTGCTCGATGTCGTAGCGAGCCCGCAGCCGCGCCATGGCCTCGGGGTCCGGACCGCCGCCATCGGCTAGCTGCTCGAGGACCTCCTCGAAGTAGTCCTCGTGATGCGGCGGCGGCGAGGACTGGAAGAACATCTTCGCCGGTTCCCCGGTCCGGTTGGCGAAGGCGTGCGGACAGCCCGGGGGCACCACCAGCACCGTGCCGGCGGTCGCCCGCACCACCCGCCGTCCGCTGGAGGAGACCCAGTGGCGCCAGTTGTCCGGCGTGCGCACCCGTGGTTCGAAGGCCAGCACCTCGAGTTCACCCTCGAGTACGTAGAAGAGCTCCTCGCTGCGCGCGTGCACATGCGCGCCGACGTCGAACCCGGGCGGCACCACCACCTCGAAGCTCGACGCGATGCGCGAGTGCTCGCCGGTCACCTTGAAGGTGACCTCGTGCGCGGGCGCGCGCAGCGTACGGCCCGCTCCGGTGGGTACGACGAACCCCTCCGGTCCCCCGCTCACCAGGTCACCGGCAGCGCCTCGGGACCGCGGATCAGCGCGCCGCGGCGGAACGGGACCTCCTCCGGCGGCACCGTCAAGCGCAGACCCGGAAAACGGTCGAGGACCGTGGAGACCAGCGACTCGGACTCCATCTTGGCCAGCAGCCCGCCGATGCAGTAGTGCGGGCCGTGTCCGAAGGCCAGATGCGGATTCGGCGACCGTTCGAAGTCGATCGTGTCGGGGTCCGGGAAGACCTCGGCGTCGCGGTTGGCGGCCAGGTAGGAGTTGTAGACCGCCTCGCCGGCCTTGATGGTCACGCCGCAGAGCTCCACGTCCTCGGTGGCCACCCGGGACAGGCCCACCGCGCTGCGGTGCGGGATGTAGCGCAGGAGCTCGTCGACGGCCCGGGGGCGCAGCTCCGGTTCGGCCCGCAGCCGGGCCGCGTGTTCGGGGTGCGTGAGGAGGATGTAGAGCATGTTGCCGCTGTTGTTCGTCACGGCCTCACCGCCGATCTGGATCAGCAGGGCGAGCCCGACCGCCTCCTCCTCGCTGAGCTCGTCCCGCGCCACCGCGGCGCCCAGGAGTCCGCAGACGTCCTCGCCGCCGGTGCCGCGGCGCTCGCGGAGCAGCTCGGTGAAGTAGGCGGCCATGGCGTTCTTGGCCTCCTCGCTGCGCGCCGCCCCCTGGGAGGAGGACAGGATGCTGTACGTCCACTCGTGCATACGGGGCTGGTCGGCCGCGGGCACGCCCATCACGTCGCAGATCACGGCGAGCGGGAACGGGACGAGCAACTGCTCGGTGAAGTCCGCGGGCGGCCCCTGCCGGAGCAGACCGTCCACCAGCTCGTCGAGGATGTCCTGGGTCCGTTCGCGCAGCCGCTCCACCCCGCGTTTGGTGAACGCGGCGGCCACGGCGCGCCGCAGCCGGGTGTGGTCGGGCGGATCGGCGAAGCCCACGGCGCCGGGGACCGGGATGAAGTGCGGCGCGAGGCGCGTCACGTCGGCCGGCACGACGGCTTCGCGGCTGAACCGGTCGTCGTTGGTCACGGCTTTGACGTCTTCGTACCGGCTGACCAGCCAGGCCCAGCCCGTGCCGTTGGGCAGTCTGATCCGGGTGATCGGGCCCTCCTGCATGAGTTCGGAGAGCACCGGGTCGAAGTCGACGCCGTGCAGGTCCAGCGCGGGCCAGTCGTGCACGGGCGGTCGGGTCTGCGGGTGCGAGGTCACGGGGCTGATCCCTGCTTTCTTCGTGGGTGGTGGTGGGCGCCGCGGGTCAGCCGGTCGTGGTCCATCGGCCCAGAGCGATCTCGGCGGTGATGCCGGGCCCGAACCCGGCGAGCATTCCGCGGTGTTCGCTCGCTGCGCTGCCCTCCTCGAAGAGCCTGCGCAGGGCGTCGAGGACGACGGCGCTGGCGATGTTCCCGTACTCGGTGAGCGTCGCCCGGCTGAAGCGGAACGCGTCGGGCGGTACGTCGAGGAACTTGCTCAGGTCGTCGAGGATGCGCGGCCCGCCGGCGTGGATGATGTAGAAGTCGAGGTCGGACGCGTCCCAGCCGTGCGAGCCGGCCAGTTCCCGCAGGGCGGGTGCCAGCGGTTCCATCGTGCCGGGGACGCGTTTGTCGAGCTGGAAGTGGAAGCCCGTGGCGCGGACGGCGTAGGCGATCCACTCCTCGGTGCCGGGGACGAGGTAGGAGCCGTTGCGCTCCAGGGAGATGCCGGTGCCGCCGGTGCCCCGCACCACGGCGGCGGCCACGCCGTCGCCGAACAGGCCGTTGGAGAGGAGGTTTCCCACACCGAGGTCCGTGGGCTGATAGCACAGGGAGCAGAACTCGCAGGCCACGATGAGCACGTTGGCCTCGGGATACGCGACACAGAAGTCGTGCGCCCGGTTCACGGCGGCGCCGCCTGCGGCACAGCCGAGCTGGGCTATGGGTATCTGCCGGGTGTCGCTGGGAAAGTCCATCGTGTTGATCAGCCAGGCGGTGAGCGACGGCATCATGAAGCCGGTGCACGACACGTAGATGATCAGGTCGATGTCCCGGGTGCCGAGCTCGGCCCCGTCCAGCGCCTCCCGGACCACCGCCGGAACCCGGGCCTTGGCCTCCGCCTCGTAGAGCGCGTTGCGCGCCTCGAAGCCCGGATGTCTGAGCGTTTCCTCGATCGGCTGCACGATGTGCCGCTTCGCCACCCCGGTGTTCTCGATCAGACGCAGTCCGAGTTCGAGCCGGGGGTGGTCGGCATGGAGCGTGCGGGCCAGATTCAGCGTTTCCTCCATGGTAATCACATGCTCCGGGACGGAAACGACCGGTTTGCACAGTATCGCCACGGCGATATGCCTTTCTGTCGCCAATTGGAAGCCCCATCGCCAACCATGACCGATGGCATGGGCACCCAACCTGCTGGCGTAGTCCGATCGGGCTACCGGCTCGGAAATGCCGGAGAGATCCGCGGGCGGCTTCCTCCGGCTTCCTCCGGGATCGATCCCGAGCCGGTCACGGCGATTCCGCCAACCGGGCGGAGTTCCCCACCCGGTCGGCAGACACCACCGAAGCGAACAGATGGGCGATATGACACGATCTTGATGACTGATCTGATCTCTCACGTACTGGGGAAGTAGATGTCGGGTTCGCCCTGCCTGAAATCCACTCGCATGCTCGTGCCTGCCACGGCCGCGGTCGTGGCGATCGGCACCGTGGTGAGCGGAGCCACGGCCGCAGACGGACGGACCGGCGCGAGTCACGGCCCGGCGAGCCCGGTACGTCCCGGTGTCATCGACAGCTCACCGTTCTGGAACGACCCGGAAAGCGACGCGGCGCGCCAGGTCAGGCAGTGGAAGCTGGAAGGGCGCACCCGTGACGCCCGGATCCTGCGGCGCATCTCCGACCAGCCGCAGGCGACCTGGGTGGCGTGGGACGACCCGGTGCCCGACATCGCACGAGTGATGGCCGGAGCGGAAAAGAAGAAGAAGACCGCGGTACTCGTCGCCTACAACATCCCCCACCGCGACTGCGGCCAGCACTCCGCGGGTGGCGCACCGGACGCCGAGCGGTATCTGAGATGGATCGGCGCATTCGCCAAGGCGATCGGAAACGGAAAGGCGATCGTGGTGCTCGAACCCGACGCGGTGCCTCACATGGTGGACGGGTGCACCCCGAAAGGAATGAGAGCGGAGCGGACGCGACTTCTCGCCAAGGCCGTCGCCCGGCTCAAGCGACAACCCGGGGTGAAGGTTTATCTGGATGCCGGGAATTCCGGCTGGATCGCTGATCCGTGGCAGCTCGTGGCGCCGCTGCGGCAGTCCGGGATCGAGCGGTCCGACGGATTCGTACTCAATACCGCCAACTTCCAGACCACCGCGAGCCTGAAGGCCTACGGCCGGCGGATCTCCGAGTTTCTGGGCGGCAAGCATTTCGTCCTCGACACGAGCAGGAACGGCAACGGTCCGCTCCTCGGCACGTGGTGCAACCCGCCGGGGCGGGCGCTGGGTCACCCGCCGACGACGAAGACGGACGACCCCCTCGTCGACGCCTACTTGTGGATCAAGAACCCGGGTGACTCCGACGGTTCATGCGGCGGTGGCCCGCCCGCAGGAACGTGGTGGCCCGAACACGCGCTCGGCCTGGCCCGCGCTACGACGCAGAACACGCAGCGCACGACCCGCATGCTCCAGTGATCCGCGAACGAACAGCCGATCGACGCGGCTACCACGGGGTGCGGCTGACGGTCATGTCCGCGGCCGCCGCGATGCGGGCGAAGGAGACGGCGTCCAGGACCGCGGCTCCTCCCTGGTCGTTGTTGAAATACACATGGATGTCGCAGTGCCCGGGCCAGGTGTCGGCGAGTCGTCGCACCCATGTGCGCAGGGACTGCCGCCCGTAGCGGGGCCAGGGCCGGGCACGTCCGAGGTGCAGGCGCAGATAGCCCCAGTCGGCGGTCCGCCACAGGGGCGTGGTCGGCCGGGCCTGGACGTCGGCCCAGCACAGCGCGGCACCGCGGTTTTCGAGCACCGTGCGGAACCCGGGCGTCCACCAGGAGTCGTGGCGGGGCTCGACGGCGACTCGGGTGCCGGCCGGGAAGTGACTCAGGCACTCGTCCAGGAGCCCGGTGTCCGCACGCAGGGTCGGCGGGAGCTGCAGGAGCACGGGACCGAGCCGATCACCGAGAGCCTCGGCATGGCCCATCAGCCGGCCCACGGGCTCCTCGGGCTGGCGCAGCCGCTTGATGTGGGTCAGGTAGCGGCTGGCCTTGACCGCGATGACGAAGTCCTGCGGCGTACGCTCCCGCCAGGCCGCGAAGGTCTCCCGGTCCGGCAGCCGGTAGAAGGCGTTGTTCAGCTCGACCGTGGCGAAACCCGCCGCGTACTCCTCCAGCCAGAGCCGTTGGGGCACCCCGGCCGGGTACAGCACGCCGCGCCAGTCCTTGTACTGCCATCCCGAGGTGCCGACAAAGATGGGCATACGCCCATCAGAACATGACGGGAAGGGCGCCGAGAGGGCACGGCACCGGCGCCGCGGCCCGTCGCGGTCGATTCGGGTCGACTGCCTGGCAAGGAATCCGCAGCGGCCGCTGAACACACACGGGGGCGTGTACGTATGGAGGGGCTGAAACGTCCCCTGTGAGCAGAGGTTCGCAAGCCATGAATGGATCGCTGGAAAACGGACGGAGTGCGCCGCGGCGCACCGTGGTCGCCGCCGCGGGAGCGGTGGGGCTGACGGCGGCGCTCGCCGCCTGCGGGTCGGACGACTCGGGAAGCGGTGACACGGGCGGGACTCCGGACGCCACGCAGAGCACCGGAGGGGAGCCTTTGCAGGAGGCCACGGAGGACTCCGGTGAGGAGGCCGGCGAGCTTGCGAAGACCTCGGACATCCCCGAGGGCGGCGGCAAGATCTTCAAGGACGACAAGGTCGTCGTGACCCAGCCCGCGAAGGGCGAGTTCAAGGCGTTCTCCGCCGTCTGCACCCACCAGGGCTGCATCGTGGCGACCGTCAGCGACGGAACCATCAACTGCGCCTGCCACGGCAGCAAGTACTCCATCGAGGACGGCTCGGTGAAGAACGGTCCGGCGACCAGGCCGCTGGATCCCGCCTCGGTGCGCACGGAGGGCGACGAGCTGTACCTGTCGTAGCGCCCGCGCGGTCCCCTCGGGGGCGGTCCGGACGTCTCCGCTCGGCGGCCGGCCCGCCCCCGAGGTGCGCCCCTCAGGTCCGCATCGCGAGGTCCGCACCGGCCGCCCCGCGGACCCGCTCTTCCGGTCGGTGGTCCGGGCGTTCGTCCCCCGGACGGCGGCGCTCCCCGGCCGGGTCGTACGCGACGAGCATCAGTGCGGAGTCGTCCGCCGCCTGCGCCCGCGTGTACTCCGCGAGGTCCGCGCGCAGCCGGCCCAGCGCCTCGGCGGGGCCGGAGGCCGCTACCACCGTCCCGGCGCGGTCCCGCAGCGGGTAGAAGACGCCCGCGGCGTCACGCGCCTCGGTCACCCCGTCGGTGTAGAGCAGCAGCCTGTCGCCCGGGGCGAGCTTGCGCCGGTATACGGCGGGAGCGGCGTCGCACAGCGCGGCCATGCCCAGCGGCGGGGCCGGGTCGGCGGGCTCCGCCAACTCCACGCCTCCGTCGGCGCGCAGGATCAGCGGACCCGGATGTCCGTGGTTGAGCAGGGTGAGCCCGCCGTCCGCGGTCACCTCGGCCAGCACGGCGGTGACGAAGCGTCCGCCGTCCGTACGGCGGCCCAGCGCGCGCTCGATCCGGTCGGCGGTCTCCTCCAGCCGGTCGGCGTACGGCGCCGACTCCCGGAAGGCGGACAGCACGACGGAGGCCACGCGGACCGCGTCGAGCCCCTTGCCCTGGACGTCCGCGACCACGAACCGCACCCGGTCGGGCAGGACGACCGCCTCGTACAGATCGCCGCCGACCCGCGCCGCCCGGGCCGCGGAGTCGTACGAGGCGGCCATGGCGAGCGGTCCCGCGCGTTCGGGCGGCGGGGAGAGCAGGACGCGCTGCATCGTGTCGGCCACCGCCCGGACCGCCATCAGCTCGCGCTCGGTCCGCCGGCGGAACGCGCCGACCACCGCGGCGGCCACGGTGACGAAGGCGATGGCGAGCAGGGCGATGTACACCCGGGTGTGCCCGAGCACCCCGCCGTACGCGGCGGAGAACACGCACAGCACGGCGGCGAGCGTGCCGTTGGCGACCACCCAGCGGGTGGTGCCCCACGCGGCCGCCAGCGCCGGGACCGCGGCGTACACGGGTAGCAGGCCGACCTCGGGGCCCAGCAGCACATCGCCGATCGCGATGATCCCGAGCGCCGCCAGCGGCAGCATCCGCTGTAGGTCGCGACCGCTCGTCCGCGGCAGACGCATGCACTACCTCCTGAATGACAGCAGCCGAGGCCCTGGTTCACCACAGGATATCGAAATGGTAATAATTACTGGTTAAAGGTACAGTCCGTTCACTCCGCGGGGCGGCCCCGCTTCCAGCACCCCAGCAGGTCGTCCGTCGTGGTCAGGGTGGCGACCAGGGCCAGGGAGTGCCGGAGCACCGCCTGGGTGTAGTCCGCCGGAACGCCCGCGATCGCGTCCGCGGGGACGACCGCCGTGTAGCCGAGGTTGACGGCGTCGAAGACGGCGTTCGGGACGGCCACGTTGGCCGAGACGCCGGTGACGATCAGCGTGCGGCAGCCGAGGTTGCGCAGCAGGGCGTCCACGCCCGTGCCGGCGAGGGGCGACAGGCCGTGCAGGCGGCGTACGACGAGGTCCTCGTCCGCGACGGGCACCGGATCCGCCAGCCGTACCGCCGCGCTGCCCGCCAACTGCTGTACGGGCAGCCGCTCCGCGGCGCGGAACAGCCGGGCGTTGCGGCTCGCGCCCCGGCCGTCGGGGCGGCGTTCGGCCACGGCGTGCAGCACCTGGACGCCGGCCTCGTGCGCGCCGGCCACCAGCCGGGCCACGTTGGCGAGCGCGCCCGACGTACGGGCCGCCTCGGCCAGTTCGGGCAGGGCGCTGTCGGGGCCGACCACGCCGCGCTGGCACTCCACGGTCATCAGCACGGTGTCCGGCGGTGCGACAAGGTCCGCCAGTACGCTGCCGGATGCCGCCATGGTGCCCCCTTCGACGCGGGCCCGGGACGCGTGACCGCGGTCACCGTTGCCTCCCGGGGGAAGAGCATCCATGATTTCTGACACCCAGTCAGATGGCAACAGTGCGGAGGACGGATGACCAGCACCGGACAGCGCCGCGGCCGGCGCATCATGATGACGGCGGCCGAACGGGACGCGTTCCTGGCCGCGGAGCGCACCTGCCGGGTCGCGACGGCCGGCGCCGACGGCACCCCGCACGTCAGCCCGCTGTGGTTCGCGTGGGACGGCACCTCCCTGTGGCTCTACTCGATCACCCGCAGCCGCCGCTGGGCCCAGCTGCGCGAGCGGCCCCGGCTGTCGGTGGTGGTCGACGCGGGCGAGGAGTACGGCGAGCTGCGCGGCGTGGAGCTGACCGGCACGGCGGAGTTCGTCGGCGAGGCGCCGCGCACGGGCGAGCCGTGCGCGGAACTCGAGGCGCCGGAGCGGCTGTTCGCGCGGAAGAACTTCGGGATGGACGCGATGGTGTACGACGGGCGCCACGCGTGGATCCGTCTGACGCCCGAGTCGCTGACCTCCTGGGACTTCCGCAAGCTCGGGCTGGGCTGAGCCCGCCTGCCGGATTCGGGATCAGCCCGTCCGGCCGCGGGGAACCACGGGGTTCACCCCGCCCCCGCCCCCTCCCCCGCCTCCCGCAGCGCCCGCACCGCCGCCCGGATCGACGGGCGGCGGTCGGCGTCGGAGCGCCACACGGCGTAGATGTGGCGGCGCATGGTGTTGCGCACCGGCACCGCCCGTACGCCCGGGGGCAGCGGGCCGCGGCCCAGGCGTGGCGCGACGGCCACGCCGAGGCCCGCGGCGACCAGCGCCAGCTGGGTGTGGTGCTCCTCGGCGGTGTGCATGACGCGCGGCTCGATGCCCTTGCCGCGCATCGTGAACATCAGCCACTCCCGGCAGAACTCGCCCTGCGGCCACGCGATCCACTCGTCGTCCGCGAGGTCCTCCAGATCGATCTCGTCGCGGTCCGCGAGCGGATGACCGGCCGGCAGGGCGACGTCCGCCACGTCGTCCAGCAGATCCGCCCGGGCCAGGCCCGGGGGCAGCGGCATCCGCTTGTTGTACCAGTCCAGCACCACCGCGAGGTCGAAGTCGCCGCGTACGACGCCCGGCAGCGCGTCGTCCGGCTCCATCTCGCACAGCCGCGTCCGCAGCTCCGGATGCTGCGCCCGCAGCGCCGTCAGGGCCAGGGGGCCGAGACCCCGGGCGGCGGTCGGGAAGGCCGCGACGGTGAGGTCCCCCACGGCCTGTCCGCGGTGCGCCTCCAGGTCCGCCTGCGCCACCTCGACCTGGGACAGGATGCGCACGGCGTGCTCGGAGAGCAGCCGTCCGGCGTCCGTCAGCCGGACGCCGCGCCCGTGCTTGGCGAGCAGCTGCTGACCGGCCTCCCGCTCCAGCTTGGCCAGCTGCTGGGAGACGGCCGACGTCGTCACGTGCAGGCCCTCGGCGGCGGCGCTCACGGAGCCGTGCCGCGCGACGGCCGCCAGGGTACGGAGGCGCTCGAGATTCATATAAGTGATGCTACGCAATACGGCGAAGAAAGTCTCGCTGGTGCTACGAGGTTGCGGCGGGCAACATAGCCATCATGACCACCGCAGTCGACACCCCGAAGCAGCCCTCCTCCGCCTCCCCCGCCGCCACGCCGGGGACCACCGCCGGCGCCGCGACGGCCCCGTCCCGCCGGGTGCTCGACTGGCGGATCCGGTTCGGGGCCCTCTCGCTCATCTGGGGCTTCAGCTTCCTGTTCATCAAGGTCGGCACCGACGGCTTCGCCCCGCTGCAGGTGACCCTCGGGCGGATGGTCTTCGGCACCGCGGTGCTGATGGGCGCGCTGCTGTGGAAGCGGGAGCGGCTGCCGCGCGGCGCCCGCACCTGGGGGCACATCGCCGTCGCCTCCTTCCTCCTGAACGCGCTGCCGTTCACCCTCTTCGCGTACGCCGAGACGACCATCCCGTCGGCGCTGGCGGGCATCTGCAACGCCACCACCCCGCTGTGGAGCATGCTGCTGTCGCTCACCGCCCTGTCCGACGACCGCCCGACCCGGCGCAAGGTGGCGGGCCTGGGCGTCGGTTTCGCCGGCGTGCTGGTGGTGCTGGGCGCCTGGCAGGGCTTCTCCGGCCAGGACCCGGCAGGTACGGCTATGGCGCTGATCGCCTCCGCCAGCTACGCGGTGGGCTGGCTGTACGTCCGCCGCACGCTGGCCGGGCGCGGCGACTCCAACCTGTCGATGGCCGGCGCACAGCTGCTGCTGGGCACGGTGCAACTGGTCGTGGCGACGGCCTTCTTCACGCCGCTGCCGACGTCCTTCCCGCTGCTCCCGCTGCTGTCCGTGCTGGCGCTGGGGGCGCTCGGCACGGGGGTCGCGTTCCTGCTGCAGTACGGGCTGGTCGCGGAGGTCGGCCCGACGACGGCCACCATGGTCACGTACTTCATCCCGGTGATCGCGACCGCGGCCGGCTTCCTGCTGCTGGGCGAGGAGCTGGGGTGGAACACGCCGGTGGGGGCGCTGGTCGTACTGGCGGGAGCCGCCCTCACCCAGAGCAGGCCGCGGCGCTGATCACCCGTGGTACCGCGGGGCACTCACCGCGCCGCGGGTCTCTCGACAGCGCCGCAAGTCACCCGTAGTGCCGCGAGGCGACCGGGCCGCAGGCCGAGGCGAGGTCCTCGGCCAGCGGCCCGATGTCGTCCGCCGCCAGGCGCGACACGGTGACCCGGATCCCCGGCGGGGAGGCCAGCCGGAAGCGCGCCCCGGGGGCGACCGCCCAGCCCGCCTGGATCAGCCGGGCCACCGCGCCCGTCTCGTCGGGCACCGGGATCCACACGTTCATCCCGCTGCGGCCGTGCGCGGCCACGCCCCGCGCCGCGAGCCGTCCGATGAGCGCGTCGCGGCGCTCCCGGTACGCGGCGGCCACCGCGCGCGGATCGACCGCGCCGGTACGCCACAGCTCCGCCACCGCGTCCTGGAGCAGGTGGCTGACCCAGCCGACGCCGAGCCGCTGCCGGCCCAGCACCCGGTCCACCGACACCTGGTCGCCGGTGAAGACCCCGAGCCGCAGATCCGGTCCGTACGCCTTGGCGGCCGAGCGGACGAAGGCCCAGTGCGTGGTGACCCCGGCGAGCGGGTGCACCGGCAGGTCGACGATGTGGTGTCCGTGGTCGTCCTCGATGACCAGCACCTCGGGATGCCGCGCCAGCACCGCGCGCAGCTCGCCCGCGCGCCGGGCGGAGACGGCGGCGCCCGTGGGGTTCTGCGCGCGGACGGTGACGACGAGCGCGCGGGCGCCCTCGGCCAGGGCCTGCTCCACCGCGTGCGGCAGCGGCCCGTCGTCGTCCAGCGCGACCGGTACGGACCGCAGGCCCATCGCCGGGAGCAGGTCCAGCACCGCACCCCAGCCCGGGTCCTCCACGGCGACCGCGTCGCCGGGCCGCAGATGCGCCGTCAGCAGCCGCTCGATCGCGTCCAGCGTCCCGGAGGTGACGGCGACCGGGCCGTCCGGGACTCCGTCCGCCGTGAACGCCTCGCGCGCGAGCGCCAGGAGGTCCGGGCGGGCGGCCGCCGTGCCGTACAGCACGGGTGCCTCCGCCGCCCGGTCCGCGGCGTACGCGAGGGCGTCGGCCAGGGACGGCAGCAGCGCGAGGTCCGGGTTGCCGTCGGCGAGGTCGCGCGTGCCCTCGGGGACCTCCACCCGGATCCGCTCACGGGCGGTGGTGGACGGCCGCGCCCGCACCCGGCTGCCGCGGCGGCCGTCGGTCTCGATCACCCCGCGCTCACGCAGCGTCCGGTAGGCGGACGCGATCGTGTTCGGATTGACCCCCAGCTGCTCCGCCAACTGGCGCATCGGGGGCAGCAGTTCGCCGGGGGCGAGGCGCCCCTCCCCCACCGCCCGCTCGATGTCGGCCGAGATCTCGGCTGCCCGCCGACCCGTGATCATGTATTCTCCTAGCACAAACAACATTATGCACTAGTGCAATGGAGCCCGCCATGGGAAGCTACCCCACGACCGACCGCAACGTCCCCACCCGGTCGAAGGAGCGCGCGTCCTACGACCGCGAGCTGGTGCACTCGATCCTCGACGAAGGGTACGTCTGCCATCTCGGCTTCATACGCGACGGCGCCCCCGTCGTCCTGCCGACCCTCTACGGACGCGTCGACGAGAAGCTGTACGTCCACGGGTCGACGGGTTCGCGCCCGCTGCGGATGGCCGGACAGGCGGCGGACCCGGGTCTGCCGGTGTGCCTGACCGTGACCCACGTCGACGGGCTGGTGCTGGCCCGCTCGGCGTTCCACCACTCCATCAACTACCGCTCGGTCGTGGTGCAGGGCACCGCCCGCCAGGTGACCGACCCGGTGGCCAGGGCCGAGGCGCTGGACGCGCTGGTCGACCACGTCGTCGCGGGCCGCTCCGCCGACTCCCGGCCGGCGAACGCCAAGGAGCTCGCTGCGACGGCGGTGCTGGTCATCGATCTGGCGGAGGTCTCGGCGAAGGTCCGTACCGGCGGCGCGAACGACGACGAGGAGGACAAGGGCCTGCCCTACTGGGCGGGCGTCGTCCCGGTGCGCACCGTGTACGGCGAGCCGCTGCCGTCCGCCGATCTGGCGGCCGGCGTGACCACCCCCGGCTATCTGGCGGAGCTGGGTCAGGAGGCCGTGCCGTGCTGATCCACCCCTGGGACGCCCCGCAGGACGACGCCGAATGGCAGGGCTGGCTCGCCCGGCACGACTTCGGCCAGCTGGCGGTGAACGGCCCGGCGGGCGAGCCGCCGTTCGTCCAGCCGGTGCACTTCGCCTACGACGCCGAACGGGCCGAGGTCGTGACCCACCTGGCGCGGCCCAATCCGGTCGTGAAGGCCATCGAGGCGGCACCGCAGGTGCTGCTCAGCGTGGTCGACGACTACGCCTTCGTGCACGGTGCCTGGAAGGCCGAGGAGGGCGTACCGGCCGAACACGGGGTGCCCACCAGCTTCTACGCCGCCGTCCAGCTGCGCTGCACGGCGCACGTGGTGGACGACCCCGGGGAGAAGGCCGCGCTGCTCACCCGGCAGATGGCGCACTTCCAGGGCGCGGACACGCACGCCCCGATCGAACCGGGCACCGAGCCGTTCGGCAGGCTGCTGGCGGGAATCCGCGGGCTGCGGCTGGAGGTCACGGGGGTACGGGCGAAGTTCAAGTACGCCGGGAAGAACTCGCGGTACGTCCAGGAGCGGGTCGCCGCGGGCCTGGCCGAGCGGGGCGCCCCGCTCGACGCGGCGGCGCGCGCCCAACTGGTGCGCAGGATGGACGCCTCCGCGTAGGTGCGCCGCCCGGCCGCCTCCGCGTAGGTGCCCGCCTCCGGGCACCTACGCGCGCGGGTCAGTCGCGAGCCGCCGCGACCGCCGGCAGCGGCGCCCGCTCCACCCGGCGGGCGCTCGCCGCCTCGCGTGCCTCCGCCAGGGTGAGGGCGGTGACGGCGGCCAGGAGCAGCACCGTGCCGGCGACGGTGGCGACCGTCAGGTCCTCGCCGAGCAGGGTCACCGCGATGACGGCGGCGCTCACCGGCTCGATCAGCATGATCACGGAGACCGTGGCGGCCCGTACGACGGTCGCGCCGCCGAAGTACAGGACGTACGCGAGCGCCGTTGGCACAAGCACGATGTAGGCCAGCAGCAGGGGCAGCTGGACGGTGTCCTGCGTCTGGGGCAGCAGGCCCTCCGCGACGGCCGCCGGCAGCAGCGGAAGGCAGCCGAGGCCGAACGTCCAGGCGGTCGTCGTCACGGCGTCCTCACCGTCGCCCGACTGTCCGGTCCACCGGGTGATGAGCGTCGTGGTGGCGTAACCGGACGCGGAGAGGAGCGCGAGGACCACGCCGAGCGGGCGGACGGTGGCGTCCGAGCCGCCGAGCACCAGCACGACGAGCCCCGCCAGCGCCCCCGCCACGGCGGCGAGCCCGCCGCGTCCGATGCGCTCACCGAGGAACGCCCGTCCGCCGAAGGCGATGAGCACCGGTCCGGCGCCCAGGGTGACCACCGTTCCGACGGCCAGCCCGGTCGACTGGACTGCACCGAAGTAGGCGGTCTGGAACAGCGCCATGCTCAGCGCCGTCACCACCCGGCGCACCCAGGTACGCATCGGCGCCCGGCGTCCCGCGGGCCGGGTCCGCGGCCGCCGGCCGCGAACCGCCAGCAGGAGCAGCATCAGCAGGGTGCCGCCGGCATGGCGGTAGAAGGACAGGCCCACGGGGCCCAGATCGCTGATCCGGTACACCAGCGAGGCGCCGGCTCCCGCCGTACCCCAGGCGGCTCCAGCGATGACCAGGTAGAACAGTCCCCGCCCCGTGGACAGGGCGGACGTGTGATTCTGCACGTGAACTCTCCGCGCGTGAAGGAAGTGGTCGCGTTGTCCCTTCTGCGGGCAGCGGCGACCGGCGCGGGGTCCGGCCGTGTCCCTGACGGGATCGGCGGCCCCGGCGGCTTCCCGGTGCGGCCCGCCCTACGCGGCGGGGGGCGGAAGAACAGTGGTGCGCGGCATGGCCACGACCCTAGGCCGCCGGACCGCCGACCGGCAATCCCGTCTCGGAGTCCGGGACCCGGTCGCCGGTGACCGCCTCCGCGTCCCGCTCCTCGGCCCCCGGTCCGCCGGAGGCGACGGGCTCGGCGGCGGCCGTCTTGGGCCGCGAGGTCTGGGCGATGAACGCGCCGACCAGCACCAGCGCCCCGCCGGCCAGCTGCGGGGCGGAGAGGTGCTCGCCGAGCAGCACCCAGGCCAGCACCGTGGCCACGATCGCCTCCAGGAACGCCACCACGCCGGCCACCTGCGGGGACAGCAGGCGCAGCGAGACGATCCCGGTGAGGTACGCGATGACGGTGGCGACCAGCACCACCCAGCCGAGCAGCAGCACGGCGGGCACCGACGCCGAGCCGAGCTCCGCCTTCCCGCCGAGCACCGACCAGTCCATCCCCCAGGGACGCGCCACCACGGTGAGCACGACGGCACCGATCAGCAGTCCGTACGCGATCACGCCGAGCGGATCGGGCGCACCGTCGTCGCTGTCGGTGCCGTGGTCGCCGAGGATGAAGTACGACGCCTGGCACACGGCCGCGCCGAGCCCCAGCAGGACACCGACCACGTCGAAGCGCATCCCCGCCCACACCTCGACCACGCAGGCGAGCCCGGTGACCGCGAGCACGACGCCGATCGCCGCGGCACGCGACACGGGGCGGCGCTGGACGAAGCGGATCCAGCCCAGCACCAGGGCGGGGCCCAGGTACTCGATGAGCAGGGCGACGCCGACGGGGATCTTCGCGATGGCGGCGAAGTAGAAGGCCTGCACGCCGGCCACGCCCAGCAGCCCGAAGCCGGCCAGCAGGGCGGGGTGGGTGCGCAGCAGGGATCGGTGGCGCCAGGCGAGCGGCAGCAGGACCAGGGCGGCGCCCGCCGCCCGCAGCCAGACGACGTGCAACGGGTCGAGTCCCGCCTCGATCAGCGGCTTGGCCGCGACCCCCGAACCACCGAATGCGAGCGCCGACGCCAGGGCAAGGCCCAGCCCGGCGTTCCGCCCCTGAGAGTTGTGCATCCGCACATCATGACACCTCGCCGTCAGGAGTGTCACCAGCGGTGGCACCTTACCGACGTACAGCGGGTAGACGTACGGACGGAACCTCTGGCACCACTTCCGAGTCCAAGCACCGGCACCACCTTTCGGCACGGTCATCCCGAGCGAAGGAGGACGTCATGAACCGATCCCGAACCCGCGCCGCGCTCACGGCCGTTGCCCTGGCCGGCCTGCTGGCGGCCGGCTGCGGCACCGGGGACCAAGGGGAGCAAGGGGACCAGGCAGTACGGAAGAACACGTCCGAGCAGGAGTCGCCTGCGCCGAGCGAGGCGGCACCCCCGTCGAGCAGCTCGGACGCGGGCACCCCCGAGGGCTCCGGCGAGGGCACGGCGCAGGACAGCGGGGCGGGCGCCCAGCAGGACACCTCGTCCCGCCCCGCCTGGTGCGCGACGGCGGCGCTGAAGGGTTCGCTGCGGCTGCTCAACCCGGCGGCGGGCAACCGCTACACGGCGCTGGTGCTGACCAACGTCTCGGACAGCCCCTGCCGTACGCAGGGCTACCCGGGGCTGCAGCTGGTCGCGGCGGACGGGCGCGACCTGCCCACGCTGGTGGTCCGCGACCGCACCGTCACGCCGGTGCAGCTGACGGTCCGGCCGGGGGCGGCCATCTGGGCGCGGCTGAACTGGTCGCAGGTGCCCGGAACGGGCGACAGCACCACCGGGCCCTGTCAGCGGGCCGCGGCGGTGCTGGAAGTGATCCCGCCGGACCAGCGGACGCATACGGACGTCCGCTGGCCGTTCGGCGAGGTGTGCAGCAGCGGGCGCATCAGCGTGCGGCCGCTCGCCGCGGGGACGGGTCCGGCGCGGTAGCCGTCCGTCCCGGGAGGGCCCACCGGAGCAGCGGCGGGCTCCCTCTCAGCTCTCATCCTCGTCGGCGAGGATGAGGTAGAGCTTCTTGCGGGCGTCGTTGACGACGGCGAGCGCCTTCTCGCGCTGCTCCGGCGTACCGGTCGTCCAGGCCTGGCGGAACGCCTCGGCGAGGGCCATGCCCGCCTGGCCGATCTCCTGCATAGCCTCCCAGTCGACACTGCGGCCGGCGTCCGCCCAGGGGGCGTCCGGACCGGCGTCGGCCTCGGTACGGCCCGCGTCGGTGAGGGTGAAGAGCTTCTTGCCGCCCTCCGACTCACTGCTGATCAGGCCCTCGTCCTCGAGGAGCTGAAGGGTGGGGTAGACCGAGCCGGGGCTCGGCTTCCAGGCACCGCCGCTGCGCTCGGCGATCTCCTGGATCATCTCGTAGCCGTGCATCGGCCGGTCCTTGAGCAGCGCCAGGATCGACGCGCGGACATCGCCCCGGCGGGCGCGCCCGCGGTGTCCGCCGCGGCCTCGGGGACCGAAGGGGCCGGGCCCGCCGAACGGGCCGAAGGGCGGTCCGAAGGGACCGAACGCAGCGCGGCGGCCGTCACGGGGGCCGCCTCCGTGTGCATAGTGAGGGGGTCGCATGATCGTAAACCTTTCTTCGTTGGGTCGCGAGAGCATCGCGATGTCTCGACGATATATCGGAAACTGGTTTACGACAAGTCCCTCCACCGGAAGTCTCGGCCGGTCGACCATTTCCATAAACTGTGAATATAAAAGCGCTATGCTTCGGGCATGAGTCGTCAAGACACCGCTCCTGGCGCGTCCGCCGCCATCGGGGCGGCCCTCTACGGCCTGGCCACCAGGGCCACGAGACGCCTGCCCCGGGACATGAGCCTGACGTCCGCCGCCACCCTGGCCACCCTGGACCGGACCGGCCCGCGGCGCATCACCGATCTGGCCGCGGTCGAGGGCGTCACCCAGCCCGCGATGACCGCCCTGGTCCGGGTGATGGAGGAGTCCGGCCTGGTCGAGCGGCGGGGTGACGCGTCCGACAAGCGGGTCACGCTGGTGTGCCTGACCGAGGCCGGCGCCTCCTATGTCCGGACGCGGCGCCAGGCGGGCGTCCACGCGTTCGAGCGGCTGATCGGCGAGCTCACGGGCGACGAGGTCGAGGCGCTGGTGGCGGCCCTTCCGGCGCTGAAACATCTGGCAGAGCTCGAAAGCCAGGACCGCGAAGGGCTGAAGAAGTGAGCGGGCAGCCGGTCGGCGGGGTCGCCGCGAAGGCGTTCCCGGCGGCGCGTTCCGAGGGGCGGCTGCTGGTCCCCGCCCTGATGTTCATCGCTCTGGTCGTGGCGGCGGTCGCCAGCCTCGGGACGCCGCTCATCACCAGCGTGGCGACCTCGTTCCACGTCTCGCTCGGCAGCGCGCAGTGGACGCTGACCGTCGCGCTGCTCAGCGGCGCCGTCGCCACGCCGGTCCTGGGCCGGCTCGGAGCCGGCCCGCACCGGCGGGCCACGATCCTCGCCACGCTGGCGGTCGTCGTCGCCGGCAGCGCGCTCACCGTGCTGCCCCTGCCGTTCGCGTGGCTGCTGGCCGGCCGGGCGGCCCAGGGCGTCGGGCTCGGGCTGACGGCGCTGATGATGGGCGTGGCCCGGGACCACCTCCCCGAGGAGCGCGGCGCGGCCGTGATCGCCCTGATCTCGGTGGTCTCGATCATCGGGGCCGGCGTCGGCTACCCGCTGGCCGCACTGCTCGCCGAGCTCGGCGGGGTACGGGCCGCCTACGGCCTCGGCCTGGTCGTGACCGCCGCCGCCCTCCTGACCGCGTGGCGCTCCATACCCGAAGCCCCCGAAGGCCGCTCCGCCCACGTGGGCGTGGCAGGCGCGGTCGTCCTGGCCGCCGCGCTGCTCCTGGTGCTGTTCCTCGCCGGCGACCGGAACCTGTGGAGCCGGCACCTCGCCGTGGCGGCGGGCCTCGCCGTCGTCGCGGTCGTGCTGCTCTGCGTCTGGGTCGTCATCGAGCTGCGCAGTACGACTCCCCTGGTCGATGTGCGGGCGGTGCGGCACCCGGCGGTCGCCGGGGCGAACCTCGCCATGTTCGTCGGCGGGATCGGCATGTACCTCCTGCTCACGCTCATCACCCGGTACGCGCAGACGCCGCAGGGCGCCGGCTACGGCTTCGGGCTGACGACCTTCGTCGCCGGGCTGGTCCTCATCCCGTTCTCGGTGCTGGGGTTCGTCGCCGGCAAGCTCACGCCGCGGGTCCGGACGCGGATCGCCGACCCCCTGCTCCTGGCGGGCAGCGCCGTCGTGGTCGGTGGCGGGTTCGCCCTGTTCGCGGCGGCCCGGTCGGACCTGGCCGAGCTGTTCGCGGCGATGGGCGTGCTCGGCTTCGGCGTCGGCGGCTTCTCGGCCGCGATGCCCGGCGTCATCCTGGCCGTCACCCCCAGGAGCGAGACGTCGAGCGCCATGAGCTTCAACTACGTCGTCCGCAGCGTCGGGTACGCCCTGGGCAGCGCCGTCGGCGGCCTGATCCTCGCCGCGGGCACCCGCCCCGGCCACCTCTTCCCCGACGACAGCGCCTACACCACCGCGGCGCTGGTCGGCATCGGCGCCATGGCGGTCACGACGCTGACAAGCCTCGCGCTCGCCCGCCGACGTCCGTCCGAGACCAAGCCTTAAGTCAGATGCACGCATCCCGACACTGGAGGTTCCATGCCCAAGGGCTACTGGGTCAGCGTCTACCGCACCGTTTCAGACCCCGAGAAGCTGGCCGCTTACGACAAGCTGGCCGGTCCGGCCGTCAGGGCCGGGGGTGGCCGGCTCCTCACCCGCGGCAGCCGGGTCGCGGCGCATGACGCCGGAATCGCCGAGCGCACCATCCTGATCGAGTTCGACAGCTTCGAGCAGGCCGTCGCGGCGCGCGAGAGTGCGGCCTACCAGGAGGCGCTGGCCACCCTCGCCGACGGCGTCGAGCGCGACTTCCGCATCGTCGAAGGCATCGACTGACCGAGGTCCAGTCGGATCGTCACCGGAAATCCCCGAAGGGGCTTTGCATGACCATGCGTCTTCATGCATACTCTTCCTATGTCCAAGGTCCTCACCTCCCTTCCCGCCGGCGAACGTGTCGGCATCGCCTTCTCGGGCGGACTCGACACCTCCGTCGCCGTCGCCTGGATGCGCGACAAGGGCGCCGTCCCGTGCACCTACACCGCCGACATCGGCCAGTACGACGAGCCCGACATCGCCTCGGTGCCCGGTCGCGCGAAGACCTACGGCGCCGAGATCGCGCGCCTGGTCGACTGCCGTGCCGCGCTGGTCGAGGAGGGCCTGGCCGCGCTCGCGTGCGGCGCGTTCCACATCCGCTCCGGCGGGCGGGCGTACTTCAACACCACGCCGCTGGGCCGGGCCGTGACCGGCACGCTGCTCGTCCGGGCGATGCTCGAGGACGACGTGCAGATCTGGGGCGACGGCTCCACCTTCAAGGGCAACGACATCGAGCGGTTCTACCGCTACGGCCTGCTCGCCAACCCGAACCTGCGGATCTACAAGCCGTGGCTGGACGCGGACTTCGTGACCGAGCTCGGCGGCCGCAAGGAGATGTCGGAGTGGCTGCTGGCCCACGGTCTGCCGTACCGGGACTCGACGGAGAAGGCGTACTCCACCGACGCCAACATCTGGGGGGCCACGCATGAGGCCAAGACCCTGGAGCACCTGGACACCGGCGTCGAGACCGTGGAGCCCATCATGGGCGTGCGGTTCTGGGACCAGGACGTCGACATCCTCCCCGAGGACGTGACGATCGGCTTCGCGCAGGGGCGGCCGGTGACGATCAACGGCAAGGAGTTCCCCTCCGCCGTCGACCTCGTCATGGAGGCCAACGCGATCGGCGGCCGGCACGGGCTCGGCATGTCCGACCAGATCGAGAACCGGATCATCGAGGCCAAGAGCCGCGGCATCTACGAGGCGCCCGGCATGGCGCTGCTGCACGCGGCGTACGAGCGGCTGGTCAACGCGATCCACAACGAGGACACCCTCGCCCAGTACCACAACGAGGGCCGGCGGCTCGGCCGGCTGATGTACGAGGGCCGGTGGCTGGACCCGCAGGCCCTGATGGTCCGCGAGTCGCTGCAGCGCTGGGTCGGCGCGGCCGTCACCGGCGAGGTGACGCTGCGGCTGCGGCGCGGTGAGGACTACTCGGTCCTCGACACGACGGGCCCGGCGTTCAGCTACCACCCGGACAAGCTGTCGATGGAGCGGACCGAGGACTCGGCCTTCGGCCCGGTGGACCGGATCGGCCAGCTCACGATGCGCAACCTCGACATCGCCGACTCGCGGGCCAAGCTGGAGCAGTACGCGGGTCTGGGTCTGATCGGCACCGCCGACGCGGCGCTCGGCACCTCGGCGGCCGCGATCGGCCTCATCGGCGCCATGCCGGAGGGCGGCGCGGAGGCCATCGCCTCCCGCGGCGAGGTCTCCGAGGAGGACGCGGCGCTGGACCGCGCCGCGATGGAGTCCGGCACGGACTGACGTCTCACCCGGGCGGCGGCCGCCATCCGGTCCGTTCGGCCCAGCTCTCGGCGCCCGTCATCAGCAGTTCGGTGGCGGGCGCCTTGATCTGCCCGTACGCGGCGAGGTCGGGCACGGCCCGGGACAGCCGGCGCTTGAAGTCGCCCCAGGCGGCGCGGGCGGCGGCGTCCCCGCGCAGGTAGTCCCGGAACAGCAGCGCGAACCGGGCGTTCGGGCCGCCGTACTGCCGCACATGGACATTGCACCGCCGCGCGCCGACGGCCGGCGCGAACACCGCCTTGGGACACGCGACGCCGCGCACACGCTCGACCCGGTTCCACGCCTCGGGCCGCCACCGGAAACCGGCGGCCGCCATCAGCCGCCGCTGCGCCCCCTCGTCGATCCGCCGCACGCGCACCTGCACATCCACGCAGTCCTTGGCGGCGAGCCCCGGCACGGCGGTCGACCCCACATGGTCGACGGCCACCGCCTCCGCCCCGAGCACCCCCCGCAGCACGCCCGCGATCTCCTCGAACTCCCGGGCCCACGCCTGCCGGTACGCGACGACATGGGCGGTGGCGGGTTCGTCGGGGAAGGGCATACGCCCAGCCTGCCCGCCGGAACCCGGCACCGCACGCCTATCCCGTCGGCAGCCACCCCACCTTGCCCGCCAGCAGGGCGTAGCCGACGAAGGCGACGATGTCGATCAGGGCGTGGGCCGCGAAGAGGGGACCCACCCGGCCCCAGCGGCGGTACAGAAGGACGAAGATGACGCCCATCACCGCGTTGCCGACGAAGCCGCCCAGTCCCTGGTAGAGGTGGTACGAGCCGCGCAGCAGGGCGGAGGCGGCGAGCGCCGCGGCGGGGGTCCAGCCCAGCTGGCCGAGGCGGCGCAGCAGGTAGCCGAGGACGACGACCTCCTCCAGCGCGGCGTTCTCCAGCGCGGACAGGACGAGCACCGGCATCTTCCACCACACGTCCGGCAGCGACTCGGGCACGACGGTGAGGTTCGCGCCGGAGGCCCGCGCACCGAGGTACAGCAGCAGCCCGCTGCCCCCGATCCCCGCCGCGACCAGCGCGCCCCTGCTGAGGTCGAACCCCGGCCGGCGCAGGTCGAAGCCGATCGCCCGCAGCCCTCCGGCCCGCTCGCGCAGCAGCAGGTACGCGACGAGCGCCACGGGCACCAGGGACGTCGTGATGTCGAACAGCTGCCACGACAGATCCAGCCACGGCCGTCCGGGCGCCGCCGAGGTGTTGAGGTTCGCGGACTGGTCCTTCAGCCCCCCGGGCCGGGTCACCGAGCCGACGAAGCTGATGAGCGCCGACAGCGCGCTCGCGCCCAGGGACACGGCGAGCACCAGCCAGGTCTCGGCGACCAGCATCCGCCGTGACTGCCCGCCCGGCCCCGGCTCCCACTCCGCCGCGGACTCCGCCGCCGTCTCGCCCACCGGAACCCCTCCCGTGTTCTTGCTGATTTCCAGTCTCACAAGCACCTCAGGCCGCTAGGGTCTCGAAAACACGAACGAGCTATCTGACCAGTACCAGGACGAGAGCCCCGGGGGGCGGCACTCATGGGACGACACAGCATGCCCGACGACGGACACCGCGGCGACGCCGGGGGCCGCCGGGGCGTCCGCGCGCGCCGCGTGGTGCTGGCCGCCGCCGTGGCGCTGTCGGCCGTGGTGGGCGGGCTGGCCGCCCAGCAGAGCGGTCTGCTGCCCTTCGGCGAGGAGTGCGGCAAGGACGACGTCCGGCTGGACCTCGTCGCCTCGCCGGACATCGCGCCCGCGCTCAAGGAGATCACCGCCCGCACCCGCACCGAGGACATGAAGATCAGCGGCCGCTGCGTGGCCGTCCGCGTCACGGCCCGGCAGAGCGCCCTGGTGGCGGACGGCCTGCGGCGCGGACGCGGCGACTTCGACGTCTGGATACCCGACTCGTCCGTCTGGCCGGAGAACGTCCTCGCCAGCCGCGGGGACAGCGAGCTCGAGGCGATGGGCCGGGTGGCGTCCAGCCCGGTCACCCTGGCCGCCGTGGAACCGGCCGCCGAGGCGCTGGGCTGGCCGGCCAGGACGTACAGCTGGACGCAGCTGGCGCAGGCCCGCGCGGGCAAGGCCGCGCTGGGCGTCGGCGCCGCCGATCCCGCACGCAGCGCGACCTCGCTGCTGGCCCTTCAGTCCATCCACGCGTCCTCCGCTGCCGGCGCCGATGAGGCGGATGCCGCCACCCTCACAGCTTCCGCCGCCAAACAGCTGGCCGAACGCATCCAGCCGGGTGACGAGCAGGTCATCGCCTCCCTGCCGCGCGACGACTCCCCCGTCGAGACGGCTTCCGGCAACAACGCGCTGATCCTGAGCGAGCAGGCGGCCTTCGCCCACAACAAGAGCGGTGACGCCCCCGCGCTCTCCCTGTTCTATCCGACGGACGGCGCGGCCGCGCTGGACTACCCGTACACCGTGCTGGACACCCAGGAGATGGACGGCGACATGACGGCGGCCGCCAACCGGCTGCTGCTGATGATCAACGACTCCCGCGGCGAGCAGGCGCTGCGCCGGCACGGCTTCCGCGACCGGGACGGCGCCGCCGACGAGACCACGGTGCGCACGGCGGGCGGGCGCGACCCGCAGCCGTACACGCAGGAACCGGCGAAGGTGCCCGACGCCGGGACGATGTCGGCGATGCTGCAGATGTGGACGATCACCGTCCAGCCCGCCCGGCTGGTGACCGTGGTCGACGCCTCGGGCTCCATGGCCTTCCCCGTGCCGTCCCGGCCCGGCGAGACCCGGATGGACGTCACCCGGTCCGCGCTGCTGCAGGCCCTCCCGGAGTTCACCGACCGGGACGAGATCGGCCTGTGGCGCTTCGCCACGCGGCTCGACGGCAGCCGGGACTACGAGGAGCTGGTCCCGCCCGAGCCGCTCGGCGACCGGGTGGGCGACGGCATGCTGCAGCGGGAGCGCCTGACGCGGGCGTTCGGCTCGCTGCGGCCGGTCGTGGGCGGTTCGACGGGCCTGTACGACACGACGCTCGCGGCGTACCGGAAGGCCCTCGACGGCTACGCGAACGGGCGGTTCAACGCGCTGGTCATCGTCACGGACGGCGCGAACGACGATCCGGGCAGCATCGGGCTGACCGCGCTGACCAGGCAGCTGAAGGCGCTCGCCGATCCCGAGCGCCCGGTGGGCCTGATCACCCTGGCGGTGGGCCCGGACGCGGACACGGCCGCCTGCGCGAAGATCGCCAAGGCGGTGGGCGGCGCCTCCTACCCCGTACGCGACCCGGCGGACATCCACGAGGTGCTGCTGCGGGCGGTGATGGACGCCGCCCAGACGGCGGCACGGTGACCGGGCGTTGCGCTACGCCGGCCAGAGGTGCACCGGCTCCTCCGTGCGGGTCAGCTCGCAGTAGCGCCGCGTCATGGCCGCCAGCGCCGCCTCCCGGCTCAGCCCCGCCCGCAGCTCCCGGTGGAAGGCCGCCGCCTGCCACGAGGCGCCGTTCACCCGGCGCTTGCAGCGCTCCTCGATGACGCCGAGGTAGCGGTCCCGGTCCGCGGCGTCCACGCCCCAGGCGTCGAGCCCGGCGGCGGCCATCGGCAGCAGTTCGTCGCGCACCAGCCGCACCGCGGGCACCCGGACGACGCCCCCGAGGCGCCGCCTGCTGGGCCACAGCAGCTCGGCGTCGATACCGTGCCGGCACGCCTCGGTGAAGTTGCGCGCCGCGTCGTCGAACGCCAACCGCCCCCACACCGGCCGCTGCTCGTCGGCGAGGGTGCGCACCAGGCCGTAGTAGAAGGCGGCGTTGGCGATGACGTCGGTGACGGTCGGCCCCGCCGGCAGCACGCGGTTCTCCACCCGCAGATGCGGTACGCCGTTGACGATGCCGTACACGGGCCGGTTCCAGCGGTAGACGGTGCCGTTGTGCAGGACCAGCTCGTACAGCGACGGCGTGCCGCCCTCGTCGAGGACCTGCTGCGGGTCCTCCTCCCCGGACAGCGGCAGCAGCGCGGGGAAGTACTTCAGGTTCTCCTCGAAGAGGTCGAAGACGCCGTCGATCCAGCGCTCCCCGAACCAGGTCCGCGGCCGCACGCCCTGTGCCTGCAGCTCCGCCGGCCGGGTGTCGGTGGCCTGCAGGAACAGCTCGGGGCGCGATTCGCGCCACAGCTCGCGGCCGAAGGCGAAGGGCGCGTTCGCCCCCACGGCGATCTGCGCGGCGGTCGCCGCCTGCGCGGCGTTCCAGACGTCGGCGAACCTGCCCGGGGTGACCTGCAGATGCAGCTGTACGGAGGTGCAGGCGGCCTCGGCGGCGATCGACTCGGCGCTGTAGGTGAGCCGCTCGACGCCCTGGATGTCGACGGATATCTCCTCGCCGCGGGCCGTC
Organism: Streptomyces sp. NPDC051940; assembly: GCF_040680895.1. Taxonomy (NCBI): domain Bacteria; kingdom Bacillati; phylum Actinomycetota; class Actinomycetes; order Kitasatosporales; family Streptomycetaceae; genus Streptomyces; species Streptomyces sp. NPDC051940. The sequence continues at coordinate 65,367 of NZ_JBFAXR010000020.1, forward strand.
ATGATCTGCTCGTTGAGCAGGTGGTAGCGGTCCACTTCGGAGAGGTTCGCGGCGACCAGGTCGTCGCTGGTGAGCGTGGGCAGAATTCCGATCATCACTATTCTTGCGGCGAGCTCCTGCGCTTTGCGGTCGGCGTATCCGAGCCCCGTGCGCAGCTCCTCCGCGAGCTGGTCGAGCACGCGGGCGGAAAGCCGGTGCGGGGCGATGTTCACCTCGAGATTGAACTGCCCCAGCTCCGTCTGGAAGTCGGGGCTCGCGATCCTTTCCAGGACGGCGTGGTTCAGCATGCGCGGGAAACCGTCGCTCCCCACCAGATTCAGCTCTATCTCCAGCCCCATGAGATTCTGCGGCCGGTCGAACCGCTTCTCCTCGAGCAGTCGTTCCAGCCCGGCCAGACACTGCCGCAGCCGGTGCCGGTAACGCTGACGGTCGGACAGGTCGAACCCGCCGGACACGACCTTCTCGCCCATCGAAGCGTCCCTCCTCGCACCAGACGTGCCGGGATGATGCCCAGCACATGTGATCGATAACTCCCCGGTCCAGGACCGGTCACAGTAGGCTCGAACTGGACTCCCCCCACTGGCACATTCCCTGGGCATAATGAGAGGCCCGGCGCCCGGCGGACCGGCATGGTGAAAATCACCGACGAGTTCCGGCCATCTCACGGAAACCGCTTGCGCCAGGTCGCGGGCACGGGAAACACGGCTCGTCCTGGATTGCGGCGATCCCACAACGGCGCGAATTCTCCTTGCAGGCAATATTGCCGCCGCCTAGCCGAAACCCCACCTCAACACGGGCCGGTTAAACTCACGGTCGAGGCAGAGAGTTGGCACCGCCCATGCTGGGGCCTGTCGTCGTCACTCCCGTCATAGGTCCGCAGGGGCGGCCGCGCCGCCCGCGGCATGCACCGGGAGTGACGACGACAGGCCCTACGGAGATGCGGACACACCCCCTCTGGCCCCGCACGCCGACAGCGCCGTCCGCATCCATCCCCGTACCACAGGTCTGTCCCAGTGAGAGGCGACTGACATGCCGCTGCTTGCACCTCCGGCTCCCGCTCCCGCGCTCCGCAGCATCCTGACCGCCCTGGCATCCCCCACCGCCGTCCGCGGGTCCCGTACCCCCGCGCTGATCCGCCACCAGGGTCCCGTCAGCCCCGAACACCCGCTGCCGGTGCACATCATGGACGGGGTGAGCGCCGCCGGCGGACCGCCGTGCACCCGGCTGGGCGGCTGGCGCTTCCAGCTGCGCGGCCGGGACCAGCTGGTGGCCGCGGCGGAGGCGGGACTCACCCCGGACGGCTGGGCGTTCTCGCACTTCGTGGAGGGTCCCTACGTGACGTCCACGGAACGGGCGCTGCGCCAGGTGGAGTCGCTCCCCGCGCTCTTCCAGGCCCGGCTGCTGTCCATCCCGGAGCTGTACATGCTGACGCTGTGGCTGCACGCGGACACCGCGTCCGACGGCCTCACCGGGCGCCCCGCGCCCGACGACCTGCTGGTGCCGCTGGCGCCCGCCCCGCCCGGTATCGCGGCCCATCGCCCGCACCGCGTCGCGGACTTGCTCCCGGTGCTCACCCACCGGCTGACGCCGGCGCCGCTGCTGCGCACGACCGCCTGAGCACCCCCCGGAAGGACTAGCCATCGGGTGGCCCGTTGACCACCCGATGGGATGGTTCCGGGCGGGCAACCGTCCGCTCGGGTGATGCGTCCTCCCCTAGCGAGACCAGTCCTCGCGAAATCCCTGCGGAACGACGGTCTTGGGGCAACACTGGAGTCCGACCGAATCGCCAACGGGGGACGGCAATGAGCAAGGCAACCAGTCACATCACCCAGCAGACCCAGCGAGAGATTCCCACCACCATGTGCCCGCACCAGCCGACTTGTCCGTCCGCCGACTCCGCCGACCGCGAGGCCGCGCACCCCGTCGCGCACCACCCCGAGCAGGGCTGGAGCCTGCTCTGCAACGGAGTGCTGCTCTTCGAGGACACCGGTGAACTCCTCCCCGACGGACGGATCATCGCACCGCACCGCCCGCTCGGCACCAGCACGGTGATCACCGCGGCCTGAACCGGCGGCGGTACGGCACGGCGGATCCCGGACATACCAGGGCCGGCCCGGCAGGAGCGCCGGACCGGCCTGATGTGTACCCGGGCACTGCCCGGAGCGGCTGTCAGTTGTCGTACTCGTCCATGGGCGGGCAGGAGCAGACCAGGTTCCGGTCGCCGAAGGCGCCGTCGATACGGCGGACCGGCGGCCAGTACTTCTCGGCGGCGTTCACACCGGCCGGGAAGAGCGCCTCGGACCGGCTGTAGGGGTGCGGCCACGCGCCACCGGCCTGCGCGGCGGTGTGCGGGGCGCCCGCGAGCGGGTTGTCGTCCTTGTCCCACTCCCCCGAGCCGACCTTGTCGATCTCGGCGCGGATGGCGATCATCGCGTCGCAGAACCGGTCGAGCTCGGCCAGGTCCTCCGACTCGGTCGGCTCGATCATCAGGGTGCCGGCCACCGGGAACGACATCGTCGGGGCGTGGAAGCCGTAGTCGATGAGCCGCTTGGCGACGTCGTCGATGGACACGCCGGTCGCCTTGGTCAGCGGCCGGACGTCGATGATGCACTCGTGTGCGACCAGGCCGTTCGGGCCGGTGTAGAGCACCGGGTAGTGCGGCTCGAGGCGCTTGGCGACGTAGTTGGCGCTGAGCACGGCGACCTGGGTCGCGCGGCGCAGGCCCTCGGCGCCCATCAGCCGGACGTACGCCCAGGAGATGGGCAGGATGCCCGCGGAGCCCCACGGGGCGGCGGAGATCGGGCCGACGCCCGTCTCCGGGCCGGCGGTGGGCTGCAGCGGGTGGTTCGGCAGGTACGGGGCGAGGTGCGCGCGCACCGCGACCGGGCCGACGCCGGGGCCGCCGCCGCCGTGCGGGATGCAGAAGGTCTTGTGCAGGTTCAGGTGCGAGACGTCCGCGCCGAACTTGCCCGGCTTGGCGAGGCCGACGAGCGCGTTGAGGTTGGCGCCGTCGACGTAGACCTGGCCGCCGGCCTCGTGCACCGCGGCGCAGACCTCGGTGATCTGCTCCTCGAACACACCGTGCGTGGACGGGTAGGTGACCATCAGCACGGCCAGCTCGTCGCGGTGCTTCTCGATCTTCGCGTGCAGGTCCTCGACGTCCACGTCGCCGGACTCGGCGGTGGCGACCACGACGACCTTCATGCCGGCCATCACGGCGCTGGCGGCGTTGGTGCCGTGCGCGGAGGACGGGATCAGGCAGACGGTGCGGCCGGTGTCGCCGTTGGCGCGGTGGTACGCGCGGACGGCCAGCAGACCGGCCAGCTCGCCCTGGGAGCCCGCGTTGGGCTGGATGGAGACCTTGTCGTAGCCGGTGACCTCGGCGAGGCGCTCCTCCAGCTCACGGATCAGGGTGAGGTAGCCCTCGGCCTGGTCGGCGGGGGCGAAGGGGTGCAGGGCGCCGAACTCCGGCCAGGTGACCGGCTCCATCTCGGTGGTGGCGTTCAGCTTCATCGTGCAGGAACCCAGCGGGATCATGCCGCGGTCCAGCGCGTAGTCGCGGTCGGCGAGCTTGCGCAGGTAGCGCAGCATGGCCGTCTCGGAGCGGTGCTGGTGGAAAACGGGGTGGGTGAGGACCTCGTCGGTGCGCAGCAGGCCCTCGGGCAGCGCGTCCGAGATGCCGGCGTCGAGCGCCTCGATGTCGCCGGTCACGCCGAAGGCGGACCACACGGCCTCGACGACGGCCCGGTTCGTGGTCTCGTCGCAGGCCATGCCGACGTGGTCGGCGTCGGTCAGCCGGAGGTTCACGCCGGCCGCGCGGGCGGCGGCGACGACCTCGGCGGCGCGGCCGGGGACGCGGGCAGTGAGGGTGTCGAAGAAGGCGCCCTGGGTGAGCTCCACGCCGCCGTCCGTCAGGCCCGCGGCGAGGATCGCGGCGTAGCGGTGGGTGCGGCGGGCGATCGCGCGCAGGCCGTCGGGGCCGTGGTACACGGCGTACATCCCGGCCATCACGGCGAGGAGCACCTGCGCGGTGCAGATGTTGGAGGTGGCCTTCTCGCGGCGGATGTGCTGCTCACGGGTCTGCAGCGCGAGGCGGTACGCCTGGGCGCCGTCGGCGTCCTTGGACACGCCGACCAGTCGGCCGGGCAGGCTGCGGGCGAACTTCTCGCGCACCGACATGTAGCCGGCGTGCGGACCGCCGAAGCCCATCGGGACGCCGAAGCGCTGGGTGTTGCCGACGGCGATGTCCGCGCCCAGCTCGCCCGGGGAGGTCAGCAGCGTGAGGGCCAGCAGATCGGCGGCCACGGTGACGACCGCGCCCAGCCCATGCGCCTGCTCGATGAGCGGCTTCAGCTCGCGTACGGCACCGGAGGCGCCGGGGTACTGCAGCAGCACGCCGAAGACGCCGCGCTCGGCGATCTCCGCGGGGATGCCCTCGCTCAGGTCGGCGACGACCACCTCGACGCCCGTCGGCTCGGCGCGGGTCTCGATCACGGCGACGGTCTGCGGCAGGGTCTCGGCGTCGACCAGGAAGACGCCCTGCTTGACCTTGCCCATCCGGCGGGACAGCGCCATCGCCTCGGCGGCGGCGGTGCCCTCGTCGAGCAGGGAGGCGCCGGCGGTGGGCAGGCCGGTGAGGTCGGCCACGACCGTCTGGAAGTTCAGCAGCGCCTCGAGCCGGCCCTGGGAGATCTCCGGCTGGTACGGGGTGTACGCCGTGTACCAGGCCGGGTTCTCCATCACGTTGCGCAGGATGACCGGCGGGGTGAAGGTGCCGTAGTAGCCCAGGCCGATCATGGAGCTGAGGACCTGGTTGCGGTCGGCGAGCTCGCGCAGCTCGGCCAGGACCTCGGCCTCGGTGCGCGCCTCGGGCAGGGCGAGCGACTCTGCGCCCTTGATCACGTCGGGTACGGCGGCGGCGGTCAGCTCGTCCAGGGAGCCGTAGCCGACCTGGGCCAGCATCTTGGCCTCGGCCTCGGGGTCCGGGCCGATGTGGCGCTGCTCGAAGGGGATGCCGCGCTCGAGCTCTGCGAGGGTCGGGCGGTGGGTGGGGGTCATCGACAAGGCCTCCTGGTCGTGATCGACCTTCGAGGGGCGCCAGGGCAGGCACCCGAACGGCCTCCCCCTCTGTCATCTCAACCTGAGAGCTTCACCGGCCCGGGAGCCGGCTTTCACCGTCGGTGAGGCCCGGGCGTGTGCCCGGCCCTGCTTTCCAGAGTGACCTCGTCCGTGCGGTACGTGTGCCTGAGAGATTCCGGGGAGGGTTTGCTCCTTCGGCGCCGTCGTCGTGGTGCGTGGTGACGGACTCTCCCGCGCGGGGTCTGCAGCCGCTGCAAGCGTACCAGCGCGGGGGTGCGTGCCGGCGGCCGGTGGCGCGGCGTCCGCGGGGGCCCTCGCGGGCCGCCGCGGACCCGGGTGGTTTCCCTCGAGTGGCCGTTTGGCGCAATCTGGCATTGGGTGGTTCCAGCGGAACAGTCGAGTCGTTGGAGGGACCGTGCAGACTGATATCGATCCCCGCAGCCTCATCGGATGCAAGGCGTACGACGAGCATGGGACGAAGATCGGCACCGTTGACGAGGTCTACCTCGACGATGCGACGGGGCGGCCGCAGTGGGCCGCGATCCGGACGGGCCTCTTCCACCGTGACGCGTTCGTCCCCCTCGAGCCCAGTTCCCTGGCCTCAGGCGGGCTCCAGGTCCCCTTCGACCGGGAGCTGATCAAGGACGCGCCCGACTTCGGCGTCGGCCGCCACCTCTCCCCCGAACAGGAACTACAGCTCTACCACCACTACGGCCTCGCCCTCCCCACGTCGGAGCGAACCCCGCCCCCTCCGGAGGACCACGACTTCGGCCGGATCGCGGGCGCGGAGGGCTAGCGCGGGCCGCGCGGCTCGCGCGGCAGGGGCGGTCGCGCCGACCACGGTGGCCGCCCCTTGCGGCAGCCGCGCCGGTCACGGGCGGTCACGCCGGTGGCACCGGTCGCCGGTCACCGCGAACACGCCGGTGACGACGGTCACACCCATGGCACCGGCCGCGCCGCGAGCGACGGCGACCTCCTTGCGGCCTTCGGCCGGAACCACCGGCGCCCGACTGCTCCTGGTTGACGCGGGCAGGGCCAGGCGGAGCACCGCCGACCCACGTGGGCCGCTCAAGCCGGAGCACCACCCGCGGCCGAGTAGCCGGCCGTACCGGCGCACGGGCTGTCCGAAGCCGGGAACGCGGCCCCACGAACTCGGCCAAGCCGTGGCGACGGGCACGCACCGACAAGCATCGTCTCTCCCGGAGGGCTGACCGAGGCGGGGAACGCGACCCCCACACCGGATGCCGCCCACACCCCAGGCGCCGACGTCAGGCAAGACAACCCGCAACGGGTGGCGTGTGGGCGGGGGCAACCCCGCGCCGAAGGCGCGGGCGGCGCCGACACGGACAGGCGACCCGTCCCATAGGCACAGGGCCCCGGGGTCACCCGTCGCGGAGGAGCGGAGGCGGCTCAGCCGCCTGCAGATCAGGGTCGTCGGACGCAAACGTCCGCACGCGCCCGGGCACCACCGCCCCCGGCCCCTCGAACCGCACCGTGACCCGCCCGAGCCCACTCCCCTGCACCCAGCCCGCCCCGTACTCGGCGTGCCGCACATCCAGCCCCGGCAGCCACCGGCGTGTCTCCGGCTCCGGAGCGGGTTCCGGCCCGGCCGCGTCGGGAGCCGGCTCCGGCACCGGCGCGGCCGCCTGCTCGGCCTGGGCGAAGAGGTCCTCCTGGGTGTAGTCCGCCAGCCCGGAGACGCCCACGCCGAGCAGCCGGACGCCGCCCGTGGTGTCCACGGACTCCAGCAGCCGCTCCGCCGCCTCACGGACCACCACGGGGTCGTCCGTCGGCCCGCGCAGCGTCTCGGACCGGGTCAGCGTCGAGAAGTCGTACCGCCGCACCTTGAGCACCACCGTCCGCCCCGACCGCCCCGCGCCCCGCAGCCGCACCACGCACCGGTCCGCGAGCCGCGCCACCTCCGTGCGGATCCGGATCCGGTCGTGCAGGTCCACGTCGAAGGTGTCCTCCACGGACACCGACTTGGCGTCACGCTCCGCGACCACCGGCCGCTCGTCGTGGCCGAGGGCCATCGCGGACACCCAGACACCGTGCGCCTTGCCCAGCAGTCGTACGAGCTCGTCCTCGCCAGCCTCGGTGACCTGCTCGATCGTCGAGAGCCCGGCGCGCCGCAGGGTCTCGGCCGTGGCGGGGCCGACGCCCGGCAGGGCCCGTACGGGCATCGGGGCGAGCAGTTCGCGCTCCGTGCCGGGCGGGACGACAACCAGCCCGTCCGGCTTGGCCATCTCGGACGCCATCTTCGCGAGCATCTTGGACCCCGCCAGCCCCACCGACCCCGACAGCCCCGTCTGGGCCCGGATGTCGGCGCGCAGCCGCTCGGCGACCCGGCGCGCGGCCGCCTCGTCCGATGCCACTCCCCCGGCCTCCAGATCGACGAACGCCTCGTCCAGGCTGAGCGGCTCCACCAGCGGCGACAGCTCGCTCAGCAGCGCCATGACGCGGTCGCTCACCTGCCGGTAGACACCGAAGCGCGGCACGAGGTACGCCGCGTTCGGGCACCGCCGCCGCGCCTGCGCGGTCGGCATCGCGGAGTGGACCCCGTACACCCGCGCCTCGTAAGAGGCCGTGGCCACCACCCCACGCGGGCCGATGCCCCCGACGACCACCGGTTTGCCGCGCAGACTGGGCTTCGCGGCCTGTTCGACGGCAGCGAAGAACGCGTCCATGTCCAGATGGAGGATGGTGGGTGCTGCCTTCACAACTCCGAATGGTGCACCACACCACTGACAACGTCAGTCAGGAGACCACGGGACACAGCGGCCCCAGGGTGCCCTCAGCCCGCCCGGCCCCGCCGGCGCGCGGCCAGCTCGTCGCTCTGGCTGTCGCCCAGCAGCGTCTCACCCGTGTCCACGCGCTCCCCGTGCAGCTGGGTGAGGGCGCCCTGGACGTCGCGCCAGACCGCGCCGACGGAGATCCCGAAGATCCCCTGGCCGCCCGACAGCAGCTCGACCAGCTCGTCCGGCGAGGTGCACTCGTACACCGTGGCACCGTCGCAGATGAGCGTCATCTGCTGCAGATCGGAGGAGCTGCTCGCCGACAGGTGCCGCACCGCCGTGCGGATGCTCTGGAGCGACACGCCCGTGTCCAGCAGCCGCTTCACGATCTTGAGCACCACCACGTCACGCGCCCCGTAGAGGCGCTGCGTGCCCGAGCCGTAGGCGGGGCGGACGCTCGGCTCGACCAGCCCCGTACGGGCCCAGTAGTCCAGCTGGCGGTAGGTGATGCCGGCCGCGGCGCAGGCCGTGGGCCCGCGGTAGCCGATGGTTTCGCCGGAGCTCACAGTGGCCGCCCCCTGCAGGGATCGTCCGTGGAGCGGGAAGGGGCCATCAGAAGGGCCCGCCCCTGCCGTCATTTCGTTGCCGGTGGATCTCACGCCGACCTCCGCTCCCTGACCTGCCTGTCCGACGGTAGGCAGTCACCCGGGGTCCGTCAACGAACGCCACACTCGGCACGCCGAGTGATAATCACCCTACGGGTGGTTTAGCAGGCGCGCGCGTGAGGCAGTCTGCTCTTCTGACTTGCACACCACCGCCGGCTTGTCCGGACTACTGCTGGCTCGTCCCGAAATCCTCGGGCGAGATCTGGTCGAGGAACTCGCGGAACTTCTCCACCTCGTCCTCCTGCTCGTCCGGGATCGCGATGCCCGCGTCGTCCAGCACCCCGTCGCTGCCGTAGATCGGCGTACCCGTGCGCAGGGCCAGCGCTATGGCGTCGGAGGGGCGGGCGGAGACCTCGGCCCCGGAGGCGAACACCAGCTCGGCGTAGAAGACACCCTCCCGCAGGTCCGTGATCCGGACCTCCGCCAGTCGCTGGCCCACGGCGTCGAGGACGTCCTTGAACAGGTCGTGGGTGAGCGGACGGGCGGGCGTCATGCCCTGCTGGGCGAATGCGATCGCGGTCGCCTCCCCCGGTCCGATCCAGATGGGGAGGTACCGGTCGCCGCCCACTTCCCGCAGGAGAACGATCGGCTGATTGGAGGGCATTTCAACCCGGACACCGACGACGTCGAGCTCGTTCACACAGCAACCCTAGGCCGTCTCCGACGGGTTTGGGTAGTCGGGCAGGCCGACGGCCCGACCGGTTGGGGTGCGGATGGCCCGATTTCAGCCTTTGCGGGCACGCAACGCCGACTGCAGGAGTACGGAGTGCAACCGGCTGGATAGGCCGATCAGCTCCTGGGCCGCCGCCTCCGCCTCGGCCCGGGTACGGGAGCTGCGATGGCGCCGCAGCGGGGCGATCGCCTGTTCGATGAGCCCCGCCTCCCGCTCGGCGGCGGCCTTGGCGCCCTTGAGGTGCCGGGGCTCGAAGCCGTAGCGGCCGAGTCCGGCGAACAACTGTACGACCGCCACGGACTCCTGGTCGTAGCCGCCCTGGCCGTCCGGGGAGAGCAGCCCGTAGGACTCCCAGTCCGCGAGGTCGTCCTCGTCCACCCCGGCGGCGCGCAGCAGCTCGGGGCGGCTGAGGCGGTCGGCCTCACCGGCGTCCTCGGGATCCTCCCCGTACGCCGAGGGGTCCCCCGCGTGCACCGGCACGCCGGGCTGCGGCAGCCGGTCACCGCGCTCGGCGGCGTCCAGCTGCTCGCGGATCACCCGCAGCGGCAGGTAGTGGTCGCGCTGCATGCGCAGGACCTGCGCCAGGCGTGCCACGTCGGCCGGCGCGAACTTGCGGTACCCGCTCGGCGTGCGCTGCGGCTCGACCAGCCCCTCCGCCTCCAGAAAACGGATCTTGGAGATGGTGACCTCGGGGAACTCCTCGCGCAGTACGGCGAGGACCGATCCGATGCTCATCAGCCGCCCGGCCACCGCGGTGGCCGGGCCGCCCGTGCCCGCGTCCGACATCAACCCGTCTTCCCGCAGTCGTACCGGCTCAGACGCCCCGCTGGCTGGCGTAGAAGACCAGGCGGAACTTGCCGATCTGCACCTCGTCGCCGTTGGCCAGGACCGCTGAATCGATCCGCTCGCGGTTGACGTAGGTGCCGTTGAGGCTGCCCACGTCGGCGACGGTGAACAGGCCGTCCGGGCCGCGGCGGAACTCCACGTGCCGCCGGGAGACCGTGACGTCGTCCAGGAAGATGTCGCTCTGCGGATGCCGTCCCGCGGTGGTCAGCTCCCCGTCGAGCAGGAACCGGCTGCCCGAGTTCGGACCGCGGCGCACCACCAGCAGCGCCGAGCCCATCGGCAGGGCGTCGACCGCGGCCTGGGCCTCGGGGGACAGCGACGGCGCCGCCTGGCCCATCACCTCCGCCTCGTACGCCTCGATGCCCGAGATGGAGATCGTCGAGGTGGTCTCCGACGGGCGCTCCGCAACCGCGCCCGCCCGCAGCGGGGCGCCGCAGTTGGAGCAGAACCGACTCGCCTCGGCGTTGCGGTGTCCGCACCTCTGACAAACCATGGGCTGCGCCTCCTGCCGCGGATCACCCGCGACGGCATTGTTCGGCCCCAAGTACTCGGGCGAGCCGAAGTCTCCACCCGTACTTGAGGTTGACGGTTCCTGGAAACCTATGCGGCCCGGCACCCCAGGGTCAACAGAAGACGCGCCCTGACCACCCGAAATGTCACCCGCAGGGGTGGGCGCGGCGCCGGCCTGGTCCCGGAACAGCGGGCGCTCGCCCTCGTCCGCCGGGCGCGCCGGGGCGCGGTGCCGACCGGTGGCCTGCGCCGCCTGGCCCTTACCGAACAACCTCTGAAACAACTTCACGGGCGATTCCCCTTGAACCTTGAACAGACCCGCCCGTGGGGCAGGGACTCTCGGAGCCATGCCTGCATCAACGGACCACATCGCAAACGCACAGCAGGTGAACGTGCACAGCCGTCCCCACAGTTTCCACTACGCGTCACCAGTTCGATGCGCCGCCCCCCATAGTCGCGGTCTACGACGACGACCGAGCGTAGTCAGGCCGCTTCGCGTCCCGCAAGGCGTCCACAACGACCTTGTCCTGGGGCTCGATCTGCACAGTGGCCTGCTCCTTCTCCATGGTCTGCACCACGCCGCCGGGAATCCGCAGAGCGGGCTCCAGATCGGCGGGGCGGCCGATGGCCTTGAAGACGTAGGGGGCGGTCAGCTCCTGCCCGTCGACCGACACACCGTCCGCGCCGTCCTCGACGTAGGACGAGGCCACCACCCGTACGTCGTTGATCTGGATGGCCTCGGCGCCCGCGGCGCGCAGCTCCTGGATGGTGTTGAGGAGCATGTCGGCCTCGACGATGCCGTGCGGGTCGCCGACGGTCAGATGGATGCCCGGGCCCTCGGCGGCGACGGTGCCCGCCAGGACGCCGAGCTGCTTCTCACGCAGGGCGTTCTGCCGCCGGGCCTCCTCGGCCTGGTCCGTGCTGTTCTCCAGCTCGGCCTTCTGGTCCTCCAGCCGGGACTTCTCCTCCTCGAGGCGCTGCTTGCGGTCGTCGAGCTCGTCCAGGATGCGGACCAGGTCCTCCTGGCGGGCGCCGCGCAGGGCGCTGGAGCTGCCGGTGGAGGTGACCTGGATGGCCAGGCCCAGGCCGACGATGAACAGCAGCAGGCCGACGACGAGCTGGCCACGGCCCAGCCGGGGCGGCCACAGGGCGGCCAGCAGGCGCTGGCGGCCCGTACGGCCGTCCCCGGCGGCGGGCCGGGCGTCGGGGGCGGGCGGCGGGCCGTCCGGCGCGCTGTCGCCGTTCTGAGGGCTCCAGGAGTCGCTCATCGGCCTCACGCCCGGAAGACGTGGCGGCGGATGGCCGCGACGTTGGAGAAGATCCGGATGCCGAGCACGACGACCACGCCGGTGGACAGCTGCGCGCCCACGCCGAGCTGGTCGCCGAGGAAGACGATCAGCGCGGCGACCACCACGTTGGACAGGAAGGACACCACGAAGACCTTGTCGTCGAAGATGCCGTCGAGCATGGCCCGCAGGCCGCCGAAGACCGCGTCGAGCGCGGCCACGACGGCGATGGGCAGATAGGGCTCGACCGCCGTGGGCACCTCCGGCCGGACGAGGAACCCGACCACGACCCCCAAGATGAGCCCCAGTACCGCGATCAAGGCGTGCCCTTCCCCGCCGGCGACACCGGCTGTGCGTTGCGTACGGTGAGACCGGCCGCGGCCGGCAGAGTGACGTTGTCCTGTACGGAGATCCTGGTGCGGATCCCGTAGTTCTCCTGCAGCACGTACAGGTACTGGCCGTCGGCGCCGTTCTGGAAGGCGTCGCTGAGGTCCTTGCCCCTGCCGACGGCGAGCAGCGTGTACGGCGGTGCCAGCGGCCTGTTGTCGACGACGATCGCGTCGCCGGCGGCGCGGATGGCCGACAGGGCGGTCAGCCGCTGGCCGTTGACGGAGACCGCCTCGGCGCCGGCCGCCCACAGACCGTTGACCACGCGCTGCAGATCGCGGTCGCGCAGCCGTCCCGTGTCGGAGAACCCGGTGGACTGGCGCGCGCCGTCGCCGGAGCCGGAGGAGGTGTCCGCCGCGTCGTCCACGACCAGCTTGATGCCGGGGCCCTCGACCGCCGTGGCGCCGGAGAGCAGACCCAGCCGGTCCAGGGCGGCCGCGCCCCGGTTGTCCAGCGCCTTGGCCCGGCGGGCGTCGAGGTCGTCGCGGAGCGCGTCGACCTCGTCGTGCAGATCGTCCGCCTGGTCCGTCTCGGCGTCGACGCGCTCGATCAGGTCGTCGCGCTCCTTGGCGATCGTGGGCGCCGCGTCGTGGGCCTCGGTGGCGGCGACGGTGACGATGAGCGCGGCCACCGCGAGTCCCACGGCGGCGAGCAGTCGCGCGCCCGCCCGGTGGCCGCGCGCACCGTCGGGACGACGGGCCGCCTCGGCGTATCCGTCGTCGAGGGAGTGCTCCATGATCTCCGTGAGCAGGGACATGGAGGCGTCCGGACGCGGACGCGTCCGCGCGTTGCTCCGTTCGGGTCCCTGCTGCGGCATGCCGCACATCCTGGCACGGCCGGTGTGGAGGCATGAATTCCGGGGCGTATCCGGGGCCCCGCCCGCCTGCCGCGGACGGGGCCCGGGGGTTGCCGCTACTCGCCGGCGCCGTCGACGATCGCCGCCCACCCGTCCAGCAGGGCCTGGGCCGACGCGTCGTCCGGGCCCTCCGCCCACAGATGGGTGACGGCCTCCGCGGGGTCGGGCAGGACCAGGGTCCAGCGGCCGTCCGCCTCGACCACCCGCACGCCGTCGGTGGTGTCCACCGCCCGGTCCCCCGCGGCCTCCACGACGCGCCGCATGACCAGGCCCTTCACCGCCCACGGCGTGGCCAGGTCGCGGCGCAGCACATGGGCCCGCGGGATGCGCGCGTCGATCTGGCTGAGCGTGAGCTGGGTGCGGGCGACCAGTCCGATCAGCCGGGCGAACGCCGCCGAGCCGTCGAACACGGACGAGAACTCGGGAATGATGAACCCGCCGAGCCCGTCACCGCCGAAGACCGTGCCGTCCTGGCGGCACACCCGGGTCAGATCGTCCGGGGATGTCGTCGTCCACTCCACCTGGGTGCCGTGGTACGCCGCCACCTGCTCAGCGATCCGGGTCGTGGTGACCGGCAGCGCCACCCGGCCGCTGCGCCGTTCGGCGGCGACCAGGTCGAGCATCACCAGCAGGGCCCGGTCGTCCTCCACGATCCGGCCCTTCTCGTCCACCAGGGAGAGCCGCTCGCCGACCGGGTCGAAGCGGACCCCGAAGGCGGCACGGGCGGAGGCCACGATCTCGCCGAGCCGGACCAGGCCGGCGCGGCGGGACTCGGCGGTCTCCGTCGGGCGGGACTCGTCCAGTCCGGGGTTGATGGTGAGCGCGTCCACACCGAGGCGGCCCAGCAGGCTCGGCAGCACCAGTCCGGAGCTGCCGTTGGTGGCGTCGACGACGACCTTCAGGCCCGACTCGGCGATGCCGCTCGTGTCCACGGCGCGCAGCAGCGAGCCCGTGTAGGTGTCGAAGACGCTGGACGGGAAGGACAGGTCGCCGATCTCGCCGGGGAACGCCCGCCGGTACTCCTGGCGGGCGTAGACGCGGTCCAGCTTGCGCTGGGCGGCCTGGGAGAGGTCGGCGCCGCGCTCGTCGAGGAAGATGATGTCGACGGAGTCCTGCACGCCGGGCGTGGTGCGGATCATGATGCCGCCGGCGCTGCCGCGGGCCGTCTGCTGGCGGGCCACCGGCAGCGGTACGTTCTCCAGGTCGCGGACGTCGATCGCGCTCGCCTGCAGGGCGGAGATGACCGCCCGTTTGAGCGCGCGGGCGCCGCGGGAGTGGTCGCGGGCGGTGGTGACCGTGGAGCCCTTCTTGAGCGTCGTGGCGTAGGCGCCGGCGAGCCGGACGGCCAGCTCCGGGGTGATCTCGACGTTCAGGATGCCGGAGACGCCGCGGGCGCCGAACAGATGGGCCTGGCCGCGGGACTCCCAGATCACCGAGGTGTTGACGAACGCGCCGGCCTCGATGGTCTTGAAGGGGTAGACGCGGACGTTGCCCTGGATGATCGACTCCTCGCCGACCAGGCACTCGTCGCCGATGACGGCGCCGTCCTCGATCCGGGACGCGCGCATCACGTCGGTGTTCTTGCCGATGACGCAGCCGCGCAGATTGGTGTGCGGGCCGATGTAGACGTTGTCGTGGATGACCGCCTTGTGCAGGAACGCACCGGACTTCACGACGACGTTGGACCCGACGACCGTGTGCTCGCGGATCTCCACGCCCGCCTCGACCTTGGCGTAGTCGCCGATGTACAGCGGGCCGCGGAGCACCGCGTCCGGGTGCACCTCGGCGCCCTCGGCGACCCATACGCCGGGCGAGATCTCGAAGCCGTCGATGTCGATGTCGACTTTGCCGTCGAGGACGTCGGCCTGGGCCTTGACGTAGCTCTCGTGCGTGCCGACGTCCTCCCAGTAGCCCTCGGCGACGTAGCCGAAGACCGGCTTGCCCTCCTTCATCAGCTGCGGGAAGACGTCGCCGGACCAGTCGACGGGGGTGTCCTTCTCGACGTACTCGAAGACCTCCGGCTCCATGACGTAGATGCCGGTGTTGACGGTGTCCGAGAAGACCTGGCCCCAGGTGGGCTTCTCCAGGAACCGCTCGACGCGGCCCTCCTCGTCCACGATGGTGATGCCGAACTCCAGCGGGTTGGGCACCCGGGTCAGGCAGACCGTGACCAGGGCGCCCTTCTCCTTGTGGAACTCGATCAGGTCGGTGAGGTCGAAGTCGGTCAGCGCGTCCCCGGAGATCACCACGAACGCGTCGTCCTTCAGCGCCTCCTCGGCGTTCTTGACGCTCCCGGCGGTGCCGAGTGGTCGTTCCTCATTGGCGTAGGAGAGCTCCATGCCGAGCTCCTCGCCGTCACCGAAGTAGTTCTTCACCAGCGAGGCGAGGAACTGCACGGTCACCACGGTCTCGGTCAGCCCGTGCTTCTTCAGCAGCCGCAGTACGTGTTCCATGATCGGCCGGTTCACCACCGGCAGCAGCGGCTTGGGCATGCTCGAGGTCATCGGGCGAAGGCGGGTGCCTTCCCCGCCGGCCATCACGACGGCCTTCATTCGGAAGCGTCCTCCTTGGCACAGACGGATACAGCCCCTGGGGCGTCAGGGACTGGCCGACCTCACCGCCAAGTAGGCCACGGAAAGCGCGGGCGGGCACCCGGTCGCTGAGCTACGCCGTCGTCGGCGGGCTAGCCGGCCGCGGCGTCCGCCCGGACCAGCCGGCGGACCTGAACCACGTAGAGGATCCCTGCCCACCAGTACAGTGCCGTACCCCAGCCGGCGAACGCCCATCCGAAAATAGCAGAGAGTGACTGCAGCCAGCCACTTCCGTCACTGAGGAGAAGGAGCGGAAACGCGTACATGAGGTTGAGCGTGGCTGCCTTGCCGAGGAAGTTGACCTGCGGGGGCGGGTACCCGTGCCGGCGCAGAACCAACACGGCCACCCCCAGCATCGCCTCACGGGCCAGCAGCAGCGCCGTGAGCCACAGCGGGAGGATCTCGCGCCAGGTGAGGCCGACCAGGGTGGACAGGACGTACAGCCGGTCCGCGGCGGGGTCGAGGATCCGGCCGAGGCTGGAGACCTGGTTCCAGCGGCGGGCCAGCTTGCCGTCGAGGTAGTCGCTGATCCCGCTGAACGCCAGGATGAGCAGGGCCCAGCCGTCGTTGTCGGGCCCCCCGAACTCGGGCCACAGGATGAGCCAGAGGAACAGCGGGACGCCGACGAGGCGGGCCATGCTGAGGATGTTCGGGACGGTGAGGATCCGGTCCGTCTGGACCGCCGTCTCCTGGACCTCCACCCGGGGGCCTCCTGTACCTGACATTTCCGATCGGGATGCCCCCTGACCCTACCGGCAGCCCCGCGCGCGACGCGCGCGGGCCCCTGCCTCCGGGGGCTCGGGTCTTCCCTGGTGGGAGCCCCGGTTGGCTGCGCTCGGCGCGGAACCTTTCCTTCCCATTGGTTAGGCTCGGGAGACGGCGTGCCGCCCGGGTCAGGCAGTGGCAGCGCCGACGCCGGCACCACCTTGGAGGCACCCGATGACCACTGTCATGTCCCCCTTGACCGGGCGAGCCGTCGGGCTCGCGGCGGTCCCCGACCCCGTCTTCTCCGGCGCGATGGTGGGGCCCGGCACGGCCATCGACCCCGAGCGCGCCCCGGGCACGGCCGTGGCCCCCGTGGACGGCGTGGTCGTCTCCCTTCACCCGCACGCCTTCGTGGTGGTGGACTCGGAGGGCCACGGTGTGCTGACGCACCTGGGCATCGACACCGTGCAGCTGGGCGGCGAGGGCTTCGAGCTGCTGGTGAACAAGGGCGACACGGTGACCCGCGGCCAGGAGATGGTCCGCTGGAACCCGGCCGAGGTCGAGGCCGCGGGCAAGTCCCCGATCTCGCCGGTGGTCGCCCTGGAGGCCTCGGCCGACGCGCTCACCGCTCTGGCGGAGGACGGCGAGGTCAAGGCCGGGGACAAGCTCTTCGACTGGAGCTGACGCCCCATGAGGACCGGCACGGACGCGATACACACAGAGGGCTGAGGCAATGGAGACAACCCTGCACGGCGTGGGCGTGAGCCACGGCGTGGCGATCGGCGAGGTACGGCACATGGGCACGGCGGTGCTCGAACCGCCGGCCAAGCAGATTCCCGCGGCGGAGGCACCGCGCGAGCAGGAGCGCGCCCGGCAGGCCGTCGAGGCCGTCGCCGCGGACCTGACCGCCCGCGGCAATCTGGCCGGGGGCGAGGCGCAGGCGGTGCTGGAGGCCCAGGCGCTGATGGCCCAGGACCCCGAGCTGATGGCCGACGTGGACCGGCGGATCAACGTCGGCAGCTCCGCGGAGCGGGCGGTGTACGACGCGTTCGCCTCGTACCGCGAACTGCTCGCCGGAGCCGGGGAGTACATGGCGGGCCGGGTCGCCGACCTGGACGACGTGCGCAACCGGATCGTGGCGCGGCTGCTGGGGGTGCCCATGCCGGGTGTGCCCGACAGCGACGAGCCGTACGTGCTGATCGCCCGGGATCTGGCGCCCGCCGACACGGCGCTGCTGGACCCGGCGCTGGTGCTCGGCTTCGTCACCGAGGAGGGCGGGCCGACGTCCCACAGCGCGATCCTCGCCCGGGCGCTCGGCGTGCCGGCCGTGGTGGCGCTGCCGGGCGCGGTGGACCTGGCCGAGGGCACGGTCGTGGCCGTGGACGGCAGCACGGGCGACGTGTTCGTCGAGCCCGGCGCCGAGCGGCGGGCGGAGCTGGCGCGGGCCGCGGAGGAGCGCAAGGCGGCGCTGTCCGCGACGACCGGGCCGGGGGCGACGTCGGACGGGCACAAGGTGCCGCTGCTGGCGAACGTCGGCGGGCCGGCGGACGTGCCGGCGGCGGTCGAGGCCGGGGCGGAGGGTGTGGGGCTGTTCCGCACGGAGTTCCTCTTCCTGGACGACTCCAGCACCGCGCCGCCGAAGGACAAGCAGGTCAAGGCGTACCGCCAGGTCCTCGAGGCCTTCCCGGAGGGCCGGGTCGTGGTGCGGGTGCTGGACGCCGGTGCCGACAAGCCGCTCGACTTCCTCACGCCGGCCGACGAGCCGAACCCGGCGCTGGGTGTGCGGGGGCTGCGGTCGCTGCTGGACCACCCGGACGTGCTGCGCACCCAGTTGGAGGCGCTCGCCGAGGCGGCTCTCGGGCTGCCGGTGTACCTCGAGGTGATGGCGCCGATGGTCGCCGACCGGCAGGACGCGAAGGCGTTCGCCGACGCGTGCCGCGAGGCGGGGCTGCGGGCCAAGTTCGGCGCGATGGTGGAGATTCCGTCGGCGGCGCTGCGGGCCCGGTCGGTGCTGCAGGAGGTGGAGTTCCTGTCGCTGGGCACGAACGACCTCGCGCAGTACACCTTCGCCGCGGACCGGCAGGTCGGCGCGGTGTCGCGACTGCAGGATCCGTGGCAGCCGGCGCTGCTGGACCTGGTCGCGCTGTCGGCCGAGGCCGCGAAGGCCGAGGGCAAGAGCTGCGGTGTGTGCGGTGAGGCGGCGTCGGATCCGCTGCTGGCGTGTGTGCTCACGGGACTGGGTGTCACCAGCCTTTCGATGGGTGCGGCGGCGATTCCGTATGTGCGGGCGACGCTGGCGAAGCACACGCTCGCGCAGTGCGAGCGCGCTGCTGCGGCGGCGCGGGCTGCGGAGTCCGCCGAGGAGGCTCGGCGGGCCGCGCAGGCGGTGCTCTCCGGCGAGTGACCTCGCGGTGTGGGCCCGGGGGGTGCCCCCGGGCCCCCGCCGCGTCCTGGTTTCGGGGGCTGCCCCCGGACCCCGGGTGACTGTGGTGTTGCGGGGGTTGCCCCCGGACCCCGCCGTGATTGTGGTTGCGAGGGCTGCCCCCGGCACGCGCCCGGGAGTGGTTGCGCGGGGTCGCCCCCGCCGGGCTGTGGTTGCGGAGGCGGCGCGGGTGCGGGGCCGCTGCGCCCGCCCGTGCCGCCCCTCGGGCGGCCCGACCGCCCGCAGCGCGGGGCGTCACCGCGAGCCGTCCTTCCGCCCTGCCTCCTGCAGCCCTGCAGCCGTACGGCGGATGTCCGCCGCATGACTCCCGCCGCGGCCCCCGGGGTCACCCCCGCCCCCGCCGGGCCGTGGTTACGGAGGGCGGGGCGGGTGCGGGGCCGCTGCGCCCGCCCGTGCCGCCCCTCGGGCGGCCCGACCGCCCGCAGCGCGGGCGTCGCCGAGATCG
>NZ_JBFAXR010000021.1:0-84236 GCF_040680895.1 Streptomyces sp. NPDC051940
CGCTCCTCGGTCCGTACCAGCGCGTCAGCCGGGTGGACCAACGCACCGTTCGGGAGCGGTGGTCACGGCGACGGCGACACCACCGCCGCCGCGCCGCCTCCTCGGCGTACCGGCTCCGCGGCGGCCAGCCAGCGGCCGTCCGGGAGGCGTTCGACGCCCGTCGCCGCGCCGATCTCCGCGACGCTCGTGAAGGCGTGGCCCAGCGCCTC
This sequence comes from Streptomyces sp. NPDC051940, assembly GCF_040680895.1. Taxonomy (NCBI): domain Bacteria; kingdom Bacillati; phylum Actinomycetota; class Actinomycetes; order Kitasatosporales; family Streptomycetaceae; genus Streptomyces; species Streptomyces sp. NPDC051940. The sequence goes on from NZ_JBFAXR010000021.1 coordinate 210, forward strand.
CAGCGCGGTGCGCTCCGGCAGCGCCAGGAAGCCCGGTTCCGCCTGCGTCGCCGCCGCGTTGCGCTGGCTGGCGCGCGGCGCCGCGATGGCCTGCGGGAGGGTGAGCCCGCGGTCGAGGCGGCCGGTCAGCACCTGCAGCACGGTCGTGATGATCGTCGCGCCGCCCGGTGAGCCCGTCGCCAGCAGCGGCCGGCCGTCCCGCAGCACGATGGTCGGCGACATCGACGAGCGCGGCCGCTTCCCCGGACCGGGCAGGTTCGGGTCCGGTACACCCGCCACCAGCGGGACGAAGTTGAAGTCCGTCAGCTCGTTGTTCAGCAGGAAGCCGCGCCCCGGCACCGTGATGCCGCTGCCGCCGGTCTGCTCGATGGTGAGCGTGTACGCCACCACGTTGCCCCACTTGTCGGCGACCGTGAGATGGGTGGTGCTCGGCCCCTCGTAGCCCGTCGGGACGGCCGTGCCGCCCGTCGCGCACCCCTCGGCCGGCCGCTGCGTCGGATCGCCCGGCGCCAGGGGGCTGGTGAGCGCACGGTCGTCGGAGATGAGGCATGCGCGGGAGTCGGCGTACGCCTGCGACAGGAGTTGCTTCGTCGGTACGTCGACAAAGCGCGGGTCGCCCACCCAGCGGTTGCGGTCGGCGAACGCGATCCGGGTCGACTCCAGGTAGCGGTGCAGATAGCGGGTGGAGTCGGCGGCCGAGAGGTCGGTGCCCTGAAGGATGTTCAGCGCCTCGCCGACGGTCGTGCCGCCGGACGACGACGGGGCCATCCCGTACACGTCGACGCCGCGGTAGTGGACCTGAGTCGGCCGCTGCTGGCGTACCGCGTACTGCTCCAGGTCCTCCGCGGCGAGCTTGCCCGGCCGTACGACCCGGGTGGACGCGGGATCGACCGGCGGGTGCTGCACGGTCTCCAGGACGTCCGCGCCGATGTCGCCCGCGTACAGCGCCTGTACGCCCTCGCGGCCCAGCTGGCGGTACGTCGCGGCCAGATCGGGGTTGGCGAGGGTGCTGCCCAGCACCGGCAGGGAGCCGCCGGGGAGGAACAGCTCGCGGGTCGCGGGGAAGTCGCGGAAGCGGGCCTGGTTCGCCGCGGTCTGGTCGATGAACGTCTGGTCGACGGTGAAGCCGTCGGCCGCCAGCCTCTCCGCCGGCCGCAGCACCGTCCCCAGCGACCGGCTGCCCCACTGCCGCAGCGCCCGGTCCCAGGTGGCCGGTGTGCCCGGGGTGCCGACGGACAGCCCGCTCGTCACGGCGTCCGCGAAGGGGATCGGGACGCCGTTCTCGGTGAACAGCCCCGCGTCGGCGCTCAGCGGCGCCGTCTCGCGGCCGTCGAGGGTGTGCACGGTGCGCGAACGGGCGTCGTAGTACACGAAGTAGCCGCCGCCCCCGACACCGGCCGAGTAGGGCTCGGTGACGCCGAGGGCGGCGGCGGTGGCGACGGCCGCGTCGACCGCGTTGCCGCCGTCGCGCAGCACCTCGATGCCGGCGGCGGTCGCGTCGGCGTCGACGCTGGCCACCGCGCCGCCGTTGCCGACGGCGACGGGTGACTTGGGCGGTGCCGCCGCGTGCGCGGCGGGCGGGATGGTGACGGCGGCCGACGCGAGGGCGGCGCCGAGGGCGAGCGGAGCGATCAGTCGGACTCTGACTGGTAAGGCAGCAGAGGGCATGGCGGAACGCCTCCTTCACGGCTTCTCCAGGCGATGATCCTGACAGGCTTTCGCCGCCTGCCCAACCCCCCGTCACCCCTTGGTGGATCGGCGGCGGGTCCGCGCCGCTCAGCCGGCCGTGACCTCCCCGGGCGAGGGCAGCGCGAAGCGCGGCTCGCCGCCCGCCCACCAGATCCCGATCGCGAGCGCCGCGGTGGCCTCCAGGTACGGGGCGCGGTCCAGGCCGCCGCACGGCAGCGGGGTGCAGCCCATCGAGCCGATGAGCGCGGCGACCCGGTCGCCGGGGTCCTCGCCGCAGTACGGCACGGCCAGCGCAGCGCCCTCGAACTCCGGGCGGGGGAGGGTCCAGACGCTCTCGTGGCAGAGGTTGAAGGCCTTGACGACATGCGCACCGGGCACCGCCTCGGCGAGCCGCTGGGCCGCGGAGCCCGGGGACAGCATCAGCCCTCCCTCCTCCGGCGCGAGGGCGTTGCTGCAGTCGATGACCGTACGGCCGTCCAGCGGCAGGCCCTTGACCACGTCCGGCCCGGCCGCGGCGGGCAGCGCTACCAGCACCGCCTCGCCGTGGTCGGCCGCGTCCCGCAGCGCGCCGTGGCCCGCGGCGCCGGCCCGCGCGGCGGTCCGGGCCGCCGCCCGAGGGTCGCGCCCGCCGACCACGACGTCGTGGCCCGCGCGGACCCAGGCGCCGCCGAGGGAGGCGGCCATCGAGCCGGTGCCGAGTATGCCGATACGCATGGGAGTGCTCCTTGCCCCGTGGTGAACACGACGGGCCGGGACGGCCGGTCGTGTCCCCGACGCTAGGCAGTCCGACGCACACCACCCGGTGTGTATCGGCTGGGGCAGGATGGACGGCATGGATCAGCCTCTCGCCCTGCCCCGGGCCGACTTCACCGCCGACTGCCGGGCCCGCGTCGCCTTCGAGGTGCTCGCCAACCGCTGGGACAGCGTCGTGGTGTTCACCCTCGGCGAGGGCGGCCCGATGCGCCCACGCGCCCTGTTGTCGCGCATCGGCGGGATCAGCCCCAAGGTGCTCAACGACGCGCTGCGCCGCCTGGAGTACAACGGCCTGATCGAGCATCGGAGTTACGCCGAGGCGCCGCCGCGCGTCGACTACGCGCTCACCGAGGCGGGCGAGGCGCTGCTGGAGCCGATGCAGGCGATGGGCCGCTGGGCGGCCCGGTACGCGGACGAGGTGCTGGACGCCCAGGAGCGGTTCGGCGCCGCCGGTGCCGGGCCACGGGCGGGAGTCGCCCGGAGCCGGTGACGGGTGGCGGGATCGCGACAGGCCGTGTTCTCGCCACCGTAGGGCGTTGATCACCGGGACCGGGGCTTCGAGCATGGGCGCGGCCGGATCCGTCACGACGGATCCGGCCGTACCGCCCCCGCTCGAGAGGACCCACCGATGTCCGCCGCCAGTCCATCCCCGCCGAAGCCGGCCGGCCGCGCCCTGCTGGCCACCGCGCTCGCCCTGACCCTGTTCGCCCCGGCGGCGGCCTGGGCCGGTGAGCCCGCCGAGCAGTCCACCGCGCAACTCGTCACCTGGCCCGCAGCCGCCCCGGACACGGCCACCGTCACCCTGGTCACCGGCGACCAGGTGACGGTGACGACCGGCGCCGACGGCCGGGCGTCCGTCACCACCGTGCCGACCCCCGGCGGTTCCACCCTGTTCCGCACCGAGACCGGCGCGGACGGCTCCACCTACGTCTACCCGGAGGCGGCCGCCGAAGGGCTGTCCACCGGCCGGCTGGACAAGGAGCTGTTCAACGTCACCCGCCTCGTCGCCGAAGGCCGCGACGACGCCTCCAGCACCACCCTGCCGCTGATCGTCGACTACGCCGGCGCCCCCGCGAAGTCCACCCTGGACTCCCGCGCCGCCGCCGTACACGGCGTCAAGCGCCGCACCCCGCTCACCTCGATCGGCGCCAACGCCGTCGCGGTGTCCAAGAAGGACGCCCACGCCTTCTTCCAGGACGTGGTGAAGGGTCCCAAGGCCCGCATCTCCCTCGACCGGAAGGTCACCGCGTCCCTGGACGTCAGCGTCCCGCAGATCGGCGCGCCCGCGGTGTGGGCGAAGGGATACGACGGCACGGGGGTGAAGGTCGCCGTCCTGGACACGGGCATCGACTTCAACCACCCCGACCTGGCGGGGAAGGTCCTCGACTCCAAGAGCTTCATCGCCGGGCAGGGCGTGCAGGACGGCCGCGGCCACGGCACCCACGTCGCCGGCACCATCGCGGGCAGCGGAGCCGCGTCCGGCGGCCGCTACAAGGGCGTCGCCCCCGGCGCGAAGCTGCTCGTCGGCAAGGTGCTGAGCAACAGCGGCGACGGCACGGATTCCACCGTCATCGCCGGCATCGAATGGGCCGTCGCCCAGGGCGCCGACATCGTCAGCATGAGCCTCGGCGCCGAGACGAACGAGAGCAGCGACTCCCTGAGCGAGGCGGTCGACAACCTCACCGAGACCACCGGCACCCTCTTCGTCGTCGCCGCGGGCAACGCCGGCCCCGGCCGCGGCACCATCGGCACCCCGGGCATCGCGAAGCGCGCGCTCACCGTCGGCGCCGTGGACGACCGCGACGCCCTCGCGTCCTTCTCCAGCCGCGGCCCCACCGCCTCCGGCGCCATCAAGCCCGAGATCACGGCGCCGGGCGTGGGCATCGTCGCCCCCCGAGCCGCCGGCACCACGATGGGCACCCCCGTCAACGCCTCCTACACCGCGGCCGACGGCACCTCCATGGCCACCCCGCACGTGGCGGGCGCGGCGGCGCTGCTCGTACAGCAGCACCCCGACTGGCGGCCCGAGCTGCTGAAGGACGCGCTGGTGTCCACGGCCGAGACCACCGCCGGCGCCACGGTGTACGAGCAGGGCACGGGCCGCGTCGCCGTCGACCGCGCGTCTGCGCAGTCGGTGTTCGCCACCTCCACCGCCGACTTCGGCGACTTGTTCGCGGACGCGTCCGTGCAGACCCGCCAGGTCACGTACACCAACACCGGCACCGCGCCGGCCACCCTCTCCCTGGACCTCGCCCTTGACCGCGGCGACGAGGTGCCCGCGGGCGCCGTCACGCTCTCGGACTCCCAGGTCACCGTCCCCGCGGGCGGCACGACGGCGGTGACGCTGGCCGTCGACCCGTCGCACGCTCCCACCGGCCGCTACAACGGCTACCTGCGTGCGCACGCCGACGGCGTGGCGCTCACCACGGCGGTCGGCTTCGTCAAGCAGGCGCCGCGCCGCACCGTGAAGTTCAAGCTCACCGGCCGTGACGGCAAGGCCGCCGGCCAGACCACCCTGCAGATCGTCGACGTGGCCTCCAAGGACGCTCTCGTCACCGGCGGTGCCCTGCTGGACCAGGGGGAGCAGACCCTGGTACTCCCCGAGGGCCGCTACGCCGTGCAGGCGATCCTCACCACGTACGACGACCGCAGGTTCGTGCAGAACCTCGACTTCTTCGCCGAGCCCGAGATCGCGATCGACGCCGACCGGACGATCACCCTCGACGCCCGCAAGGCACGGCCCGTACGGGCGGACGTCACCGACGAGGGACGACCGGTGCAGGGCGGGGTGACAGCCGTCAACGCGATGCGCGAGCGGCCGAACGGTGTCTTCGTGGGTGTGGGCACCAGCGTCGATCTGTCCGACCGGACCACCGAGTTCGGCGTGATCCCCTCCACCACCACCGCCGAGCACGGACGCTTCGACCTCACCGTCGACCACGAGCTCCGCGACCCCGTCTTCACCGGAACCTGGCAGGCGGCGGACAGCACCGAGCCGACCGCCATGCCCCTGCTGTCCACCGTGCAGAGCCCGCGCTTCGATGGCATCCGCCGGCTCACGGCCGTCGACGTCGGCACCGGCAGTGCCGCCGACTTCGCCGCGCACGACGTGGCGGGGAAGCTGGTGGTCGTCCGTGCCAACGGCTGGCTGGCCCCGCAGGCCGCCCTGGCCAAGCAGTACGGCGCGGCGGCCGTCCTGGCGGTCCGGCCCACCGCCGGCACCACGCTGGCGCAGGACGCCGGAACCTCCCCCGTTCCGATGCTGGCCACCCCTCACGCCGCCGGCCAGGCCCTGCTCGCGGCCCTCGCGGACGGGCCGGTGACGGTCACCCTGCGCGGGCGGATGAACAGCCGCTTCACCTACCGGGTGCCGTTCCACGCCGCGGGCGCGATCCCGGCCGACCCGACGGTGCGCACCACCACCGCCGACTACGCGCGGCTGGACAACACCTACCACGCGGACGGCGTCGGCCGGCTCGCCTACGACTCCACGTACGCGCTGTACCCCTGGTACACCGGCAACTTCCGCACCGGCGACTACCACTGGGCGCCGGGCACCCGCACGGACCTGGTGTACGCGAAGGACGCGCAGTACTCCCAGCGCGTGAACCACTCGCCGCTGTCGGCGACGTACTTCCAGGAACCCGCCACGTCGTACGAGGCCGGTCGCACCTACCACCGCGACTGGGGCCGCGCCCCGATGCACCCGACGGTGCCGCAGCTGCTGCCCTGCCCGATGTGCCGGGGCGACGAGGGGATCACGCTGTCCGTCGCCCCCTACGGCGACTCCGACGCCCGCCACTTCGGGGCGGACGGCGGGAAGATGACCCGTACCTACTACCGGGACGGCGTCCAGTACGCCCCGGCCGACCTCTTCGTCCAGCGGGAGGCCGGCTACCGGATGGACCTCCGGGTGGACCGCGGGCTGACCGCTCTCGACACGCTCGGCTCGCGGACGGACACGTCGTTCTCGTTCCACTCGGCGCCGCCCGCCCCGGGCACCAGCGCGCCGGGCTGCGCCGAGGTCTTCCCGGGCGACACGGGCTGTGAGGCGCTGCCGCTGATTCTCGTCGGCTACGACATCCCCGTCGACCTCTCCAACGCGGCCCCGTCCGGTCGGCTGTTCACCTTCGACGTCACCACGTCGCGCCCGGCCGGCTACATGGGCCCGGCGGCGAAGGTCCGGCGGGTGGAGGTCTCGTACGACGACGGCGCCACCTGGCAGCCGGCGGACCAGCTGAACGTCCACGACGACGGCACCGCCCAGGCGGCGCTGCGCCACCCCGAACGCGTGGCGACCTCCGGCTACGTCTCGCTCCGGGTCACGGCGGACGACGGCGCGGGCGACCGGACGGTGCAGACGGTGGTGCGGGCCTATGCGCTGACCTGATCAGGGCCTGGTTCGGCCGGCCCCGCATGGGCCGGCCGGACCAGCTCACCGTGCGTACAGCGCCTCGACCTCATCCGCGAAGTCCCGCAGAACGACGTTGCGCTTCAGCTTCAGCGACGGCGTCAGATGGCCGGACTCCTCGGTGAACTGGCCGTCCAGGACGCGGAACTTGCGTACGGCCTCCGCGCGCGAGACCGCCGCGTTGCCGTCGTCGACCGCCTGCTGGACCTCCGCCAGCAGCTCCGGGTCGTCGCGCAGCTCCGCCGCCGTCACGCCCTCCGGGCGGCCGCGCTCGGCGGCCCAACGGCGCAGGAACTCCTCGTCCAGCGTCACCAGCGCGGCCACGAACGGGCGCGCGTCCCCGACCACGATGCACTCGCTGACCAGCGCGTGCGCCCGGATCCGGTCCTCGATGACCGCGGGGGCGACGTTCTTGCCCCCCGCGGTCACGATGATCTCCTTCTTGCGGCCGGTGATACGGAGATAGCCCTCCGCGTCCAGCTCGCCGATGTCACCGGTGTGGAACCAGCCGCCGTCGAGCGCCTCGGCGGTCGCCTTGTCGTTGTTCCAGTAGCCGAGGAACAGGTGCTCGCCCTTCAGCAGCACCTCGCCGTCCTCGCCGATCCGCACCGTGCTGCCGGGCAGCGGCAGGCCGACCGTGCCGATCTTCTGCCGGTCGTGCGGGTTGAACGTGGTCGCGGCGCACGACTCGCCCAGCCCGTAGCCCTCCAGCACGGTGAAGCCGAGGCCCCGGTAGAAGTGCCCGAGCCGCTCGCCCAGCGGCGCGCCGCCGGAGATGGCGTACGAGGCCCGTCCGCCCAGCACCGTGCGCAGCCGCCCGTACACCAGCCGGTCGAAGAGGCGGTGCCGCAGCCGCAGCGACACCCCCGGGCCGGCAGGGGTCTCCAGCGCCCGGCTGTACGCGATGGCGGTCTCGGCGGCCCGGTCGAAGATCCGGCCCTTGCCGCCGTCGCGGGCCTGCGCCCGGGCCGAGTTGTAGACCTTCTCGAAGACCCGGGGCACACCGAGCAGCAGGGTGGGGCGGAAGGCCGCGAGCTCCCCGGTGAGGTTCTTGATGTCGCTGACGTGCCCCAGCTTGATCGGGGCCATCACCGCCGCGATCTCCGCGATCCGGCCGAGTACGTGCGCCAGCGGCAGGAACAGCAGCACCGAGCCGCCCTCGCCGAACAGCGGGCCCAGCCGGGCGATGATGTTGCCGCACTCCGCGAGGAAGGCGCGGTGGGTGAGCATGCAGCCCTTGGGGCGGCCGGTGGTGCCCGAGGTGTAGACGATCGTGGCGAGGTCGTCGGCGCGGACGGCGGCGGTGCGCTCGTCGAGCACGGTGTCGCTCACCCCGGCGCCCGCCGCGGTCAGGGCGTCGACGGCGCCGGCCTCGATCTGCCAGACGTGTCCCAGCAGCGGCAGGTCGCCGCGCACCGTGTCCAGCGCCGCCTCATGGGCGGCCGTCTCCACGACGCAGGCCACCGCGCCGGAGTCGCTGATGATCCACTCGATCTGCTCGGGCGAGGACGTCTCGTAGACGGGCACGGAGACCGCGCCGGCGCTCCAGATCGCGAAGTCCAGCAGCGTCCACTCGTACCGGGTCCGCGACATCAGGGCGACCCGGTCGCCGGGGCCCACCCCGGAGGCGACGAGCCCCTTGGCCACCGCGCGGACCTCGGCCAGGAAGGCGCGGGCGGTGACGTCCTGCCACCCGGCGTCGGTCCTGCGCGCCAGCACGGCCCGGTCGGGGTACTCGGCGGCGTTGCGGCGGACCGGATCGGTCAGGCTCGCGTCGGCGGGCACCTCGTACAGGGCCGGAACTGTGAACTCGCGCAAGGCTGCTGCTCCTCGTCTGCACCGACGACGCTATCGGCCCCGCCGGCGCCCGGCGCAGCCCTGACCGACCAGACGTTACCAGCGGGTAATTGAGCCGCGACAGGCCCGCCCCGCATGCGAAGAATCACAGTGCGCGGGCCGGTACGGCGCCCTCCCGCAGGACACCGTACCGCTGAGTGACCCGCTCGTATCAGATCGTGACCGCCACGCGCAGCCCGCCCTCCGACGGGCTGCGGTCCACCGCCCCGATGTGCCCGGCCGCCCGGACGTCGCCGTCGACCAGGGCGTACGCCGCGAGCTCGGGCGCGCTGCCGTGGACGGTGATCCGGCCGACCTCTGCCCGCATCGACACCCGCGCCTCGGACTTGGCCCGGCGGACCGCGGCGATGACGGCCGCCGCCGTGCCGAGCAGCGCGCCGTCCTGCCCGCCCGCGGCCCGGCGCAGCGGCGCGGCGTCCGGCCAGGGCGCCCGGTGGACCGAACCGTCCTGCCACCACGACCACGCCTCCTCCGCCGCGAACGGCAGGAACGGGGCGAGCAGCCGCTGCAGGACCGACAGCGCCCGCGCCAGCGCCGCGCGCGCCGAGGACGTACCCGGGCCCTCGCCGCCGTCGCCGTACGCGCGGGCCTTCACCAGCTCGACGTAGTCGTCGCAGAAGCGCCAGAAGAACTCCTCCGTGCGCTGCAGCGCCCGCGCGTAGTCGAACTCCTCGAAGGCGTCCGTGGCCGCCTGGACCGTCGCCGCCAGCTCCGCGAGCATCGCCCGGTCCAGCGGCTCGGTGACCTCGCCCGCCGCCGGGCCGAAACCCAGCACGAACTTGCTCGCGTTGAGGAGCTTGATGGCCAGCCGCCGGCCGATCTTCATCTGGCCCGGGTCGAACGCGGTGTCCGTGCCGGGCCGGGCGCTCGCCGCCCAGTAGCGGACCGCGTCCGAGCCGTGCTGGTCGAGCAGGGCGGCCGGAGTGACCACGTTGCCCTTGGACTTGGACATCTTCTTGCGGTCCGGGTCCAGGATCCAGCCGGAGATCGCCGCGTGCCGCCACGGCAGCGAGCCGTGCTCGGCGTTGCTGCGGACCACCGTCGCGAACAGCCAGGTGCGGATGATGTCGTGCGCCTGCGGGCGCAGGTCCATCGGGAAGACCCGCGCGAACAGGTCCTCGTCGCGCCAGCGTCCGCCGACGATCTGCGGGCTGAGCGAGGACGTCGCCCAGGTGTCCAGGACGTCCGGGTCGCCGGCGAAGCCGCCGGGGCGGCCGCGCTGGTCCTCCTCGTAGCCTGCGGGCGCCTCGGCGCTCGGGTCGACGGGCAGCGCGGCGGCGTCGGGCGTGATCGGCCGGTCGTACCGCGGCTCCCCGTGCTCGTCCAGCGGGTACCAGACGGGGATGGGCACGCCGAAGAAGCGCTGCCGGCTGACCAGCCAGTCGCCGTTCAGGCCCTCGACCCAGTTCTCGTACCGCGCGCGCATGTGCGGCGGATGCCAGACGAGCTCGCGCCCGCGGGCCAGCAACTCCTCGCGCAGGACGGCGTCGCGGCCGCCGTTGCGCAGATACCACTGGCGGGTGGTGACGATCTCGAGCGGCTTGTCGCCGTTCTCGTAGAACTTGACCTTGTGGGTGATCGGCTCCGGCTCGCCCAGCAGGTCACCGCTCGCGCGCAGCCGCGCGACGACGCGCTCGCGGGCGGTGTACGCGGTGGCGCCCGCCAGTTCCGCGTACGCCTGCGGGTCGACGCCCCGCGGCGGCTCGGCGAGGAAACGGCCGTCCCAGCCGATCACCGGGCGGGCGGGCAGGTCGAGTTCGCGCCACCAGGTGACGTCCGTCGTGTCGCCGAACGTGCAGACCATCACCAGGCCCGAGCCCTTCTCCGGGTCGGCGAGCGGGTGGGCGTGGACGGGCACCTCGACGCCGAAGACCGGCGTACGCAGCGTGGAGCCGACCAGCTCCGCGTACCGCTCGTCGTCCGGGTGCGCGACGACCGCGACGCAGGCGGGCAGCAGTTCGGGGCGGGTGGTGGCGATGACGACCGTGCCGCCGTCGGGGCGGTGGAACGCCAGCCGGTGGAACGCCGCCGGGCGCTCGCGGTCCTCCAGCTCCGCCTGCGCGACGGCCGTACGGAACGTGACGTCCCACAGCGTGGGCGCCGCCGCGCCGTACGCGTCGCCGCGGGCCAGCGCGTCGAGGAACACGCGCTGGGAGGCGGCGCGTGAGCCGGCGTCGATCGTCTGGTACGTCAGCGTCCAGTCGACGGACAGGCCCAGCTGCCGCCACACGGCCTCGAACGCCTTCTCGTCCTCGGTGGTGAGGTGCTCGCACAGCTCGATGAAGTTCCGCCGCGAGACGGGCAGCTGCGGTTTGCCGGGCTTCTCCGGCGGGACGAAGTCCGGGTCGTACGGCAGGGTGGGGTCGCAGCGGACGCCGTAGTAGTTCTGGACGCGGCGCTCGGTGGGCAGGCCGTTGTCGTCCCAGCCCATCGGGTAGAAGACCTCGCGGCCCCGCATCCGCTGGTAGCGGGCGACGGTGTCGGTGTGGGTGTACGAGAAGACGTGGCCGACGTGGAGGCTGCCGCTCGCCGTCGGCGGCGGTGTGTCGATCGAGAACACCTCTGCCCGCTGCTTCGACCGGTCGAACCGGTGTACACCCTGTGCGTCCCAGTTCGTCGACCACTTCTGCTCGAGGCCGGTGAGGGAGGGTTTGTCCGGGACCTGGGGGTGGGGCGGGGGTGGTGTCATACACGCGGATGCTAAGCGCCTCCGGCGGGGGGTCGCCACCGAAAAACCTTCGGGGGCTCCGCCCCCGGGCCCCCGGATCGGCGCTGCGCGCCCTTGGCCTCAGGCGCCGGCCGGGCTTGATTGGCGCCTACCGCTGCGGGGGCTTCGCCCCCGGGCCCCCGGATCGGCGCTTCGCGCCTCTGGCCTCAAACGCCGGCCGGGCTGTGTCGGCGCTTCGCGCCTCGGCCTCAAACGCCGGCCGGGCTGTTATGTGTGCTGCTCGCCTTGGTCTCGGGGCTTGCGTGGCCTGGGTTACGGCTTGAGCAGTGTCAGGAGTTGTGCGTGTGTTTGTGTGTCCGATGCTGCCAGCAGGCCCCTTGCGTTCGGCTCCAGTGGGGTGCCGTCCAGTGCCGTTACGACGCAGCCTGCTGCTCTGCATACGGCGATGCCTGCGGCGAAGTGGACGCTCGTGGTGAGGTCCGTGCCGTCTGTTACGTACGCGGCTCGTTTGCCTGCCGCCACCCAGGTCAGCGCGAGCGTTGTGGACACCACCCGGGGGCGGAAGTCCGCCACGAAGTCGGGGTGGGCGAGGAGGTTCACCGCGCGGGTGCCGGGTGCGCTCGGGAACGGGGGATCGAGGTTGACGTCCACGAGGCGGGTGGTGGGCGTCGGTGACAGGGGGGTGTCCGTGCCGTCGCGGCGTACCCGGGCCGTCGTCCCGTCCGTGAAGAAGACCTCGCCGCTGAAGGGGTCCGCGACGGCGGCCGCGCCGTCGCGCAGCGCCACGTTGACCGCGACGAGCATGTTGCCGACGGCGTAGTTGAGCGTGCCGCACAGCGGGTCCACCAGCCACTGCCTCGCCGCGTCGGCGGCGCCCCGCCGCCCGCCCTCCTCGCCGAGCACCGAGTCGCCGGGCCGGGCGGAGCGGATGACGTCGAGGATCGCCTGCTCGGCCGCCACGTCGGCGGCGGTGGCGAAGTCGCCGCCCCCCTTGTCGATACGGGACAGCCTGCCGCCGTACATCGAGCGGACCACGTCCGCGCCGGCCCGGGCGGCGGCGATGGCGACGTCGGTGTCGGTGTCGGCGCCGTCCGGGCCCGCGGTGGAGTCGATCATGCCCCGCATCCTAGGCGGTTCAGCGGATCGCCCGATCGGCGGATCAGTGGATCTGCCCCCGGATCTCGCCCGCCGGCAGCTGCGTGGTGTGGACGTTGACGTACGCGCCGCCCGACTCGAGGGCCGCCACCAGCGCGTCCAGCGACTGGCCGGCGAGCGGGCCCGTCAGGTTGGCCGCCGTGATGGTGCCGGTGGCCAGGACGCCGTCGGAGCGGCCCGGGTCGCTCTGCGGATGCAGCAGGAACGCCACGATCGGGCCGTTGGTGCCGGCCGGGGCGGCATGGATGTGCGCCATGACCACGTTCTCGATGTTCGCGGCGATCAGCCGGAACTCGAGCGCGGTGCCGTCGGCGTTGAGTTGGAGCACCGCGGAGCCGCGGGCCAGGGAGGAGTTGGGCGGTACCTCCTGCGCGCCGGACAACTGCGCGGTGTACGCGGTGACCTCGGTGGAGGCCGACGCGGACGCCGGTACGAGGCCGACGAGTGCGAGGGAGAGCGCGGCGAGCAGGGTGGCGGTGCGACGTGCCATGGTGCCTCCTCGGGTCGGGACGTGGCGGCGCCGCCGGGCGCGGCGCCACCACGTGGTACGCGTGGGACACGCGCAGCGCTCAATCCGTGGCCGCACCCGCCGTCACGGCGTCAGCCGGTGCAGGTCGCGCGGGAAGAGCGTGGTGCGGCGGATGTTGTCCGCCCCCGTGAGGCGCGCCGTCCACCGCTCCAGGCCCAGGGCGAAGCCGCCGTGCGGGGGCATCCCGTGGGCGAAGGACTGCAGATAACCGGCGTAGGGCTCGCGGGGCTCACCGCGCGCGGCGAGGGCCGCCTCGTAGTCCTCGATCCGGTGCAGCCGCTGTCCGCCGGTGACGAGTTCGAGCCCCCGGAAGAGGAGGTCGAAGCTGTTCGAACAGGCGGGCCTGCCGGGCTCCGGGTGGGTGTAGAACGGGCGCTTGGCCATGGGATAGCCGGTGACGTAGAGGAACTCGCTGCCGTGCTCCTCCAGCGCCCATCGCGAGAGCCGCCGCTCGTGCTCCGGCGACAGGTCGGGCTCGTCCGCCCCCAGCAGCTCCATGGCCTCGGCGAAGTGCAGCGAGGGGATCTCCTCCGGCACTTCCGGAAGGACGGCCCCGAGGGCCTGTACGGCCCGCTGCGCCCGCTCGGCGACGGCCGCGGTCATCCCCGCGACCGCCGTACGGAGCACGGCCATCACGTCCCGGTGGTCGCGGACGAAGCCCAGCTCCGCGTCGAGGCTGGTGTACTGCGCGAGATGGCGGGCGGTGTCGTGCGGTTCGGCGCGGAAGACGGGCCCCGTCTCGTAGACGCGCTCGAAGACACCGACCATGGCCTGCTTGAAGAACTGCGGCGACTGCGCGAGATACGCCCGGCGCCCGAACCAGTCGAGCGCGAAGACGTTCGCCCCCGACTCGGTGGCGGACGACACCACCTTGGGCGTGTGGATCTCGGTGAACCCCAGCCCGTCCAGCGCCGCCCGGAACCCCGCCACCGACGCGGCGCCGATCTCGTACGGCGCCCGCAGCAGCGGATGCCGCAGCGCGACGGGCGCGTGGTCCAGGACGGTGGGCAGGCTCGCGGGTACGGCCGGCCGGTACAGGTCGAACGGCGGCGGCGCGGCCCGCGACGACAGCACCTCGACCTCGGCCCGGGCCACCTCCGCGCCGCCGGGCGCGGCGGAGTCGGGCACCACGGTGCCGCGCACCCGCAGCACGGTCTCCTCGGGCAGGTCCTCGCCGCCCGCGGGCAGCACCACCTGGGCGAGACCGGACCGGTCGCGCAGGATCAGGAACGTCACGGACTTCAGGGCGCGCCGCCGGTGCAGCCAGCCGCACACCTCGACGGATTCCCCGGCGTGCGCGGCCAGTTCGGCGGCGAGCACCCGGGTCGCAGGACGGATCATCGCAGTCCTCCAGGGACCTCGGCATGACCCCTTGGGAGTGCGGGCGAGAAGGGAACTCGCGGTACCACCGCACTTTCACCGCCCGCGCGGGAGCGGCCTCTCACGGCCCGCTGACGGGGGCCACCCGGCGGGGCATTTCCTCCCCGCGCGCAGAACCTCCCGGGACGCGCTGCCCCGACGGCTCTCAGGAGTGTCTTCGGCCGGACTCCGGGACCGCCTTCGCAGCTGCCGGCGGCTCTCTCGGCCCGGTTGGTGCCGACCTACTCGGCTCCCTGAACGCTTGGGGAGAGGGTAGGGAGGGACGGTTTCCCCGTACAAAGGGTTTTCTCCCGCGTGATCGTCGTTAGGCTGCCCGGATGGATCTTGACGCGCGGACGGACACCACGGCTCGCTCCCGGCGCGGAGGGCTCCTGCGCGACGGGGACTTCGGACGGCTGTCCGCCGCCACCGCGCTCGGCCAGCTCGGGGACCGCATCGTGTTCCTGGCGCTGCCGCTGGTCGCGATCGTGGCGCTGGGGGCCGACGAGCTCCAGGTGGGCCTGCTGAGCGCGATGACGATGGCGGGCTCGCTGCTGGTGGGGCTGCCCGCGGGCGCGTGGGTGGACCGGATGCGCAAACGCTCGGTGATGATCAGCACGGACCTCGCCCGGGCCCTGGTGCTGCTGACCGTACCCGTGGCGTGGTGGGCCGGCACGCTCACCATCTGGTGGCTGTACGCGGCGGCACTCGTGCACGGCGTGCTGACGGTCTTCTTCGACGTCGCGTACGTCGCCTATCTCCCGCATCTCGTGGGGCGCGAGAACCTGGTCGAGGGGAACTCCAAACTCTCCGCCATCCGTTCGGTGACGAGTATCAGCGGGCCGGGGGTCGCGGGGCCGCTCGTCGGCTGGGTGGGGGCACCCGCGACGCTGGTCGTGAGTTCGGCCGGGATGGCGATATCGGGGCTGCTCGCCACGGGTATCCGTAAACGCGAGCCGAAACCCGAACCGGGCGGGAACCCGCGGCTGGCACGGGAAATCAAGGAAGGGCTCCGATTCGTCGCCGGACAGCCCGTGCTGCGGGCGACCGTCGTCGTGGACGGGATATTCAACCTCTTCCTCATCGGGTACCAGACCATGCTGATGGTCTTCCTGGCACGGGAGTTGGGCCTGGCCTCCTTCGGTATCGGCCTCGTCCTGTCCGGGATGGGCTGCGGCGCCCTGCTGGGCGCCCTCACGGCGAGGGCGATCTCCCGTCGCGTCGGACAGGGGCCGGTCATCTGGATCGCGCCGCTCGTCACCTGCCCGCTGACGGCCCTGATGCCGCTGGCCCGGCCGGGCTGGAGCGTGTACGCCGCGGCCGCCGGACTCGCCGCCCTCTCGTTCGGCGGCGTGGTGCGCGTCGTGGCCCAGTCGAGCTTCCAGCAGGCGCTGACCCCGGACCGGCTGCTCGGCCGGATGAGCGCGACGGCCCGCTTCGTCTCCTGGGGCGGCCTTCCCCTGGGCGGGGTCCTCGGCGGGGTCTCCGGTTCGGTGTTCGGGGCCGGGACCACGCTGTGGATCGGCGCGGCCGGAATGACGGCGAGTTTCCTTCCGGCTTTCCTTTCGCCGCTCCGCCGGATGCGGCGGTTGCCCGAGGCAAGGGAAATCGACCAGTCGCGTTGATTTTCCACGCTCGGCTGTACGCGTACGCGGGTGGAGCGCACACTGGAATGGTCACTGGAATCGAGGTAACGCCATGCTTGAAGTGAAGACGATCGACAAGCCGGACGAGCGGCGGGACTTCCCGCGCGGCCACCTGGAAGCACTTCACCTGACCGGGCTGGATTTCGCCGTCGGCACGTTCGAACCGGGCTGGCGGTGGTCCGAGTCGGTGAAGCCCATCGCCGGAACCGAGAGCTGCATGGTCCACCACAACGGATTCATGGTGCAGGGACGGATGCACGTCCGCATGGACGACGGCCAGGAGATCGAAGCCGGACCGGGCGACGTCTTCGTCTGTCCCCCCGGGCACGACGCCTGGGTCGTGGGCGACGAGCCGGTGGTCGTCTACGACTTCGCCGGCCCCATGGCGACCGAGTACGCGAAGGGGAGCTGAGAGAGCGATGAAGTTCGTCCAGATCATTGAATACGAAACGGACCGTGCGCAGGAGGTCAGCCAGGTCTTCGACGACTGGATGCAGGCGACCGAGGGAAAGCGCACCATGACCCGGGACTGTCACACACAGGACCGTGACAAGGCCGGTCACTACGTGGACATCGTCGAGTTCCCGTCCTACGAGAAGGCGATGCTCAACAACGACCTGCCGGAGACCCAGCGCACCGCCGACCGCTTCCGCGCGCTGTGCACGTCCGAGCCCCGGTTCGTCAACCTGGAGGTCGTCGACGAGTGGACCTGAGCGAACGACCGGCCCCGGACGGCCGCGACGGACGGTTCCGTGCCGGTCGGACACTCGCGTACCGTTGACGGCGTGAGTCCGGCCGGTGGGGGGAGTGACCGTCGCATGGGGCGTACAGCGGATCTCGAGCCGTCCGCGGGCGACGAGGAGCGGCTGGTGGTGGCGGGGACCGGCGTGCCGACCGTCGCGGCCGCCGCGCCGACACCCCCCGAAGCCCCGCGTCTGCTGCCCGCGGGCGGCGTGGTCGACCTGCCCGGGCCGTCCGGCGCGGCGCCCGCGTCCGCGTGGCATGTCACCGCGACGTGGACGCCGCCGCAGGGACCCGGTGAGGTCGACGTCGTCGCCTTCGTACTCGACGAGGACGGACAGGTCATCTTCGACGAGGACTTCGTCTTCTACGGCGCGCCCGGCAACCCCGCGCGGACCGTGCGGCTGCTCGCCGGCGGACCGGGCACGAGGACCGTCGCGGTCGACGTCGGCTCGCTGCCGCCGGCCACCCACAAGGTCGTCGTCGCGGCCGCCGTCGACGGCGACGCCACCTTCGGCGACGTCGGCGTCGTGCGCGCCGCCCTCGCGCCCGGCGCCGGCGCCGCGCCGCTGGCCCTCGCCGTGCTGGACGCGGCCACGACGGAGCGCACGCTGCTCATCGCCGAGATCTACCGCCGCGGCCCCGTCTGGCGCTTCCGCGCGGTCGGCCAGGGCTACGAGCACGGACTCGCCGTCCTCGCCCGCGGCTACGGCGTCGACATCGCCGGATAGGTCCCAGGGCTCCGCTACTTCTCGTCGAAGACCACGTCCTCCGGCGGACGTGTCATCCGCACCGTCTGGTCGCTCACCTCCACCACCGTGCTCAGTTCCGTGAACTGCCCGGTGGACAGCACCGTCAGCCGGTCGTCGCGCTGGTCGAGGAACGCGCGGAAGGCGGCGAGCGACGGGTCGCCGTCGCCGAGGGCGAGGTAGTCCGCCAGCCGGCGGAACAGCTTCGGCATCAGCACCGCGCCGTCCGTCAGCGACCCCGTGCCCTCGATCTTGGCGCCGCTCGCGGTGAGGTCCGAGGGCCACAGCCCGAGGCCCGCCTCGCGTGCCGAGACCGCGGCGGCCGACAGCGCGCGGCGCAGGCCGACGTAGAGCCGGCGGTAGAACGTCGGGTACGCCAGGCCCTGTTCGAGCTGGCGGTGGTTGGCCGTCTGGCGGATCAGCTCCGTGTCGACGAAGTACGGCCGGCCGCTGGGCGCCGGCGCCACCCCGCGTCCGGCGAACGCCACGCACCGGCCGTAGACGTCGGCCGCCCGGGACAGGATGTAGCCGGGCACCTGGGCCGGCTCCGCCGCCGTGACGCGGCGGTCGTCGTCGCGCAGCACACCGGTGAAGCCGAGCCACGCCAGCAGCGCGTCGGCGGCCTCGTCGGCGAACGGCGCCGGCTGGTGCAGGCGGGTGCCGTGCGGCGGGGTGTAGTGGGTCTCCAGGGCGTCGATCCCGTCCAGCCGGAGCTGTGCGCCGCCCGCGCGGTTGCGGCGTACGCGGTGGGGGCCCGGTATCAGGTCCCAGTGGTTCGGGTCGGCCGGGTAGAAGCGGACGGAGTCACCGTCCGGTCCGGCTCCCGTCACCCGGTAGGTGCCCTCGATCACGAGCATCGGCATGGCGGCCTCACCTCCCGGCGGCCGTCGCGACCGGGGACCCCGCGTCCCCGCGGGCCGCCCGGTCCAACGTCCCGCGTCCGCGGGCGCGCCGGTAGGGCAGGTCGGCCCCTGTTGCGGGACTGCGGTCGCGGGCGCCCCGGTTGCCGGTGGGCCAAGGAGTGCCTGCGGGCGGGGGGATCAGCCCCGCAGGAGCTTCTTGGCGTACCGGTGGCAGCGGACGGGTATCGGCTCGCCGGCGCCGCACGCCGGGTACTCCATGGGGCCCTCGTCCTGCCAGCCGACGCGTTCGTAGTGCGCGCGCAGCCGGTCGTTGCCGGCGACGATCGCGAGCCAGGCCCGGTCGTGGCCGTTCGCGGCCACGATGCTCTGCGCCTCGGCCAGCAGCACCGCCGATATCCCGCCGCCGCGCTGCTCCCGGGCGACGTAGATGTGTTCGATCTCGTCCTCGACGACCAGCACGAAACCGGCCACCTTCCCGTTGACCGCGGCGACCACGACGCCGTCGATCCGCTCGGCGGCGCGTAAGTCGAAGGACTCGGGGGTGCGCAGCACCTCGAGGGACTCGGGCAGCGTCCCCAGATGGGCGTCGGCCCACCCCGAACGCCAGATCTCCGCCACCTCGGCGACGTCACCCGACGTCGCCGGGCGCAACACCACAGACTCGCCCCGGACCGCCATTGGCCAAAGGTAGAAGACAAACCCCGTCCAGGGGGTGGTTTTCAGCCGTTCGGTGTCCGGCTTTCGGCCGCGAGGGCCGCCGACACGGCCGCCGACGTCTCCATGCCCGCCGCCGTCGCCGCGGCCATCGCGGCGCCGACGATCCCGGCGTTGTTCTGCAGCGCCGCCGGCACGATCTCGGCCTCGATGTCCTCGATCTCGTCCAGGAACCGGTCGGCCTTGCGGCTCACCCCGCCGCCGATGATGAACAGCTCCGGGGAGAAGAGCATCTCCAGGTGCGCGAGGTAGTGCTGGACCCGCGGCGCCCACTCCTTCCAGCTCAGGCCCTTGTCCTCACGGGCCTTGGCGGAGGCGTAGTGCTCGGCGTCGTGGCCGTGCAGCTTCAGGTGGCCCAGTTCCGTGTTGGGCACGAGCCGCCCGTCGAGGAAGAGGGCGCTGCCGATGCCGGTGCCGAACGTCAGCAGCATGACCGTGCCGTCCCGGCCCCGGCCGGCCCCGAAGGCCATCTCGGCGATCCCGGCCGCGTCGGCGTCGTTGACCACGGTGACCGGGCGGCCCAGCCGCTCGCCGAGCATCTCCTCGGCGTTCACCCCGATCCAGCTCTTGTCGACGTTCGCGGCGGTGCGGATCGTCCCGTGCGTGACCACGCCCGGGAACGTCACGCCCACCGGGCCCGTCGAGCCCGCGAAGTGGTCGGCCACCTCGCGTACCTTCTCCGCGACCGCCCCGGCCGTGGACGGCTGGGGGGTCAGTACCTTGTAGCGCTCGTCGGCAAGGTCGCCCCGGTCGAGATCGACCGGGGCTCCCTTGATTCCCGAGCCTCCGATGTCGACTCCGAAGATGTTCACGGAGTCGACCCTACGGCTATCCCAGCGACAGACGGTCCAGGTCCGGAGCCGAGTCGTCGTTGTTGTAGATCTTCACGGTGTTCGTCCCGGCGTTCAGCGTCACCGGTACGGACACCGTCCGCGGCGTGCTGTTGCCGATGTCGGTGACCGTCACCCGGGTGGGCGCGCCGTCGTTGACGCTCACGTCGTACGAACGGGTGCCGTTGACCGTGTAGTCGATGTACAGGGTGTACCGGCCGCCCTGCGCCACCGTGACACCGGGGAAGGTGACGGCCGCGTCGGAGCCGCCGCCGATGTTGCGCACCTTCTCCCCGCCCGAGCAGCCGCCGCAGCCGGTCAGCCCGGTGCTGCCGGGCAGGTTGGCGGAGTCCTCCGCCTCCCGCATCCACACCCGGTCCGCGGGCAGCGGACGCAGCCGGACGTTCTGCGCGACCTGCTTGCCGCGGCCCAGCACGGTGAAGCCGGCCCGGACGGGCAGGTCCGTGGAGGTGATGTTCTGCCCGGGCGGTGAGGTCACCGTCCAGGTCCCCTCCAGGGTCTGGCCGAGCCGCATCGAGCCGGCCGTCGCCGCGGCGCCCGACACGGTCCATCCGGCGGGCACCTGCGGGGCCAGGTTCACGTTGTCGAGCTGGTCGTCGTCGTCCAGCCGCAGCGTGGCCTTCACGGTGAGGGACTGCTGCCCCGCGCCGGCCCACTGCAGCCCGTAGGGCCGCACCGTGAGGGTGGTCTTCGGCGTGTACGACGACGGGGGCAGCGGGGCGACGGCGATCCGGTCGAGCCCCGGACCGGCCGCGTCCTCGCTGAAGACCCGCACCGTGTTGGCGCCCGCCCGCAGGGGTACGGACACGGCGGTCGCCTCCGGGACCTCCGCGTTGCCCGCGATGACCGGCACCTTGACGGGATCGGCCCCGTTGACGCCGACCGACAGGCTGCCGCCGCGGGCCGTCGTGTGGTCGAGCTGCAGCCGGTAGTCGCCGTCGGCGGGGGCCTGGACGTCCGTGTACGTCACGCTGTTGGCGCTGCCGCCGCCGAGTCCGTCGACCCGGTCGCCGCCGGAGCAGGCCCGGCACTCGAACGCCTTCGCCGTCCCGGTCGCGGCCGCGCCCTCCGCCTCGTACGGCAGCGCGGTCGAGGAGGGCCGGGGACGCGCGTACGCGACCTTGATCTCGTCGATCCGCAGCTGGTCGAGGTAGACGGGTGCCTGCGGGCCGCCCCACAGACTGCGCACGTCCAGCTTCAGGTAGCGGGCGTTCTGGTCGCCGATGTCGATGAACTGCACACCGCGCGCGCTGCGCAGCGCACCGGCCCGCACCTGCTTCCAGTTCTTGCCGTCGCCGCTGGCCAGCACCCGGTAGTCCCGGATGCGCGCCGAGTCCTCCGGCCGGCCGAAGGAGGTACGGGCGTGGGTCGGGGACCACTCGCGCTGGTTGACCGCCAGGGAGACGGCGTGGCGGCGCTCACCGAGGTCGAGCGTGACGGAGGCGGCGCCCTTGCCGTCGTTGTCCCAGTAGGTCTCGTAGTCGCCGTCCGTCAGCGCGCTCGCGGCGTGGCCGGGCGCCTCGGCGGTCGCCGTGGCCTTGACGGTGTCCGCGGGGTAGTAGGACTGGGCGCCGTCGGTCGTGACCTTGAAGACCGTGTCGTACTGGTCCCAGTCCTGGATGCCGAGGATCGACAGATAGCCGCCGGACTGGCTGAACGGCAGTTCCCTGCCGGTGCGCAGGTCCGTCACCCGCTGCGCCGTGTAGCCGTTGTCGCGCAGCCGCACCGTGTCGGTGCGCGGGCGGGTGACGACGTGCACGTACTGCGTCTTCGGGCCGTCGGCGCGGGAGACGGTGACCACGCCGTGTGCGCCGTCGTTCCAGAAGCCGGGCTGCATGCCGCCGTACATGTAGCCGCCGCCCTCGACGCCGTACACGGACTCGCGGACAGGCTCCACCCACTGGCCCATGAACTGGTTGAACGCCTCCTGCTGCGCCGGCATTCTGCCGTTCACCATCGGCGTCTCGGCCATCAGCGATTTGATGGAGGAGCCGGCGTTGGTGATGTAGCGGCCGGTGCTCAGCCGTACGTCGACGGCGTGGTTGCCGCCGTCGTACCACCAGTCGCCGGTGGTGGGCAGTTTGTAGTCCGCCTCGGTCAGGCGCGGCATCGGGACGGTGACGGCGGCCGGGTAGTCGTAGGACGGCGTCATGCCGGTCTTCTGCTCGTTGCTGACGGTGTCCATGATCGGCGTGTCCTCGTTGTTGTTGCTCAGCAGCCAGGACGGACGCTTCTCGCGGATCTGCTCGTAGAGGTTGTTGCGCTCCCAGTAGGCGTTGTCGTTGTCGATCCAGAAGCCGGACAGGTCGGGGTAGTCGTCCATGACCTCGTGGAACAGGTCGTAGCTGTACTCGCCGAAGCCGTCGCGGGTGGTCAGGTCGACCTGCTTGCCCTTGTAGGCGGAGTACGCCGCCGAGTCGAGGGTCTCGATCCCCTTCTCGTTGTGCCACTGGGGGTCGTCGGTCATGTAGAGGATGATGTGCACGCCCTTGGCCTTGCCGGCCGCGACCAGCTCGCCGAGCAGGTCCCGCTCGGTGGCGCAGCTGCCCGGGATCTTCGACGGCCACGGCCGGGCGTAGCCGAGCCGGCTGTGGAAGGTGGCCAGCACCAGGTACGAGGCGCCGAGCTTGCGCGCCTCGTCCACCCAGTAGTCGGCGCTCCAGCCGCCACCGGTGACGTCACGCTCCCACGCCCGGCAGTCGGTGTGGGCGGGGGCGGTGAACATGCCCCAGTGCAGGAAGAGGCCCGCGGTGGAGTCGCGCATCCACTCCTGGCGCGGGTGGTGCACCTCGGCCCGGGCGGCGGGTGCGGCTCCGAGCAGGGCGGTGGCCAGGGCGAGTATCAGGGCGGCGCACAGGGTGCGCCATCGTCGCGGTGTCGTGCGTGGTGCGGGTGTCGTCGGCATGGCTCGCTCTCTCGCGGTGTCCGTGGTGGGGTGGTGCGGGAGTTCGGGGAAGCGCTTTCTCGGCCAGAGGTCCGATGATTGTCGCGGTGCGCGAGGCAGTCAAGACTTCTGACGGTGGCGGGCTCGGGAACTGCCTTGATACGTCCGAGGATTGGTCGGGCCGCAGGGTGTGAGGGCCGTGTGCGCGGGGGTTGTCCGTTCCGTTGACAGGGGTTCCGGGCCTGAACCACACTCGTCTGCGAGCCGTTGGTGAACGAGAGTTCGCTGGGCGAACAAGCCCTCGTGTCAGGGGTGTGGAGATGGCCGAGATCGTGGGCTTGCGGGAGGCCGTGGCCGAACTGGTCCACGACGGCGACACCGTGGCCCTGGAGGGCTTCACGCACCTCATCCCGTTCGCCGCCGCCCACGAGCTGATCCGCCGCGCGCCCGCCGATCTGACGCTGGTGCGGATGACCCCCGACGTCGTGTACGACCAGCTCATCGGCGCGGGGCTGGCGGCCCGGTTGGTGTTCTCCTGGGGCGGCAACCCCGGCGTCGGCTCCCTGCACCGCTTCCGCGACGCCGTCGAGAACGGCTGGCCGCGCCCCCTGGAGGTCGAGGAGCACAGCCACGCGGGCATGGCCAACCGCTACGTCGCCGGCGCCAGCGGTCTGCCCTTCGCCGTCCTGCGCGGCTACCGGGGCACCGGCCTGGCCGGCCGCACCGCCACCGTGGCCACCGTGACCTGCCCGTTCACCGGCGAGGAGCTGGCGGCCGTGGCGGCGCTGCGGCCCGACGTCACCGTCATCCACGCCCAGCAGGCCGACCGGCGCGGCAACGTCCAGCTGTGGGGGCTGCCCGGCGTGCAGAAGGAGGCCGTGCTGGCCGCCCGGCGCTCGCTGGTCACCGTGGAGGAGGTCGTCGACGAGCTGCGGCCCCGTCCCGGCGCCGTGGTGCTGCCCGGCTGGGCGGTCACGGCCGTGGCCGAAGTGCCGGGCGGCGCCCACCCGTCGTACGCGGCGGGGTACTCGGTCCGCGACAACGACTACTACCGCGACTGGGACGCCGTCTCCCGCGACCGCCGGGCGTTCGCCGAGTGGCTGAGGGAGGAGGTGCTGTGAGGGGCCGGGGCTCGATGGACCAGGGTTCTACGAGCCGGGACTTCACCACCGACGAGCTGATGGAGGTCAACGCCGCCCGCGCGCTGGCCGGCGCCCGCACCTGCTTCACCGGCATCGGCCTGCCGTCCACCGCCGCCAACCTGGCCCGCGCCACCTGCAATCCGGACCTGGTGCTCATCTACGAGTCGGGCGCGATCGGCGCCAAGCCCACCCGGCTGCCGCTGTCCATCGGCGACGGCGAACTCGCCGAGACGGCCGACGCGGTGGTGTCCGTCCCGGAGATGTTCAACTACTGGCTGCAGGCCGGCCGGATCGACGTCGGCTTCCTCGGCGCCGCGCAGCTGGACCGGTACGCGAACATCAACACCACCCTGGTCGACCGCGGGCCCGGGCTGCCCGCCGCCCGGCTGCCCGGCGCGGGCGGCGCCCCGGAGATCGCGGCGAGCTGCGGGGAGGTCCTCATCGTCCTGCGGCACTCCCGGCGGGCGTTCGTGGACCAGCTGGACTTCGTCACCTCCGTCGGGCACGGCACCGGCCCGGGCGAGCGCGCCCGGCTCGGGCTGCCGGGGCGCGGGCCCACCGCCGTCATCACCGACCTCGGCGTGCTGCGCCCCGATCCCGCGACGGCGGAGCTGGTGCTGACCGAGCTCCATCCCGGGGTCCCGGTCGCCCAGGTGCGGGCCGCGACCGGCTGGGAGCTGAGGACCGCGGACCCGGTCGGCGTCACCGACCCGCCGCACCACGACGAACTCGCGGCGCTGCGCGCGCTGAAGTCAGGAGCCGCGAGCCCGGGCACCACGGCCCGCCACTGGAAGCCGGCACGCGACGGCACGCCCTCGGGGAGCCGCCCGACGTGCCCGGACACGACAGCACGCAACCCGGGAGCCCGCCCATGACCCAGCGCCTGCTGCACCACCACGCCGACGGCCCGGCCGCCGCGCCCCCGCTGCTGCTCGGCCCCTCGCTCGGCACCACGCTCGCCGTCTGGGAGGCCCAGGTCCCCGCCCTGGCGCGCGAACACCGGGTCATCCGCTACGACCTGCCCGGCCACGGCGGCAGCGCGGCCGGACTGCTGCCGGGCACCGAACCAGGCCGCACCACGGTCGCCGATCTGGCCGCCCTGGTGCTGGACCTCGCCGACGCGCTGGGCCTGGAGCGCTTCGGCTACGCCGGGATCTCCCTCGGCGGCGCCGTCGGCACCTGGCTCGCCGCCCACCATCCGCACCGCGTCGAGGCGCTCGCCGTGGTCTGCTCCGCCGCCCGCTTCGGCACCCCCGCGCTGTGGCACGAGCGCGCCGCGCTGGTACGCGCCCAGGGCACCGGGCCGGTGGCGGACGGGGCGATCGGCCGCTGGTTCACCCCCGCGTTCGCCACCCGGATCGAGGCCCTCGCGCTGGCCGACGACGTACGCGCCGCCGACCCCCGCGCGTACGCCGCCTGCTGCGACGCCCTGGCCGCCTTCGACGTGACCGGCGACCTGCCGCGGATCACCGCCCGCACCCTGGTCGTCGCCGGGCGCGAGGACGTCGCCACCCCCGTCGACCGTGCCCGGGAGCTCGCCGACGGCATCCCGGGCGCGGGGCTCGTGGAGATCGCCCGCGCCGGCCATCTGGCCGCCGTGGAGCGACCCGAACCCGTACGGGCCGCGCTGCTGGGCCACTTCACCGCGGGGACGGCCGCCGAACAGCGCCGGGCCGCCGGCCAGTCCGTACGCCGGGCCGTGCTCGGCGACGCGCACGTGGACCGCGCCCAGGCGGGCACCACCGCGTTCACCGCCGACTTCCAGGACTTCATCACCCGCTACGCCTGGGGCGAGATCTGGACCCGGCCGGGCCTGCCGGCCAGGACCCGCAGCTGCATCACCCTGACCGCCCTGGTCGCGCGCGGCCACCACGAGGAGCTGGCCCTGCATCTGCGCGCTGCACTGCGGCTGGGCCTGACCCCCGAGGAGATCAAGGAGGTGCTGCTGCAGACGGCCGTCTACTGCGGGGTGCCGGCGGCCAACACCGCGTTCGCGATCGCCCAGCGCGTCCTCGAGGAGGAGCGATGAGCACCGCGCCCGCCCGTACCACCGTGGGCGTCATCGGCGCCGGCCCGGCCGGACTGCTGCTGGCCCGGCTACTGCACCGGGCGGGCGTGGACTGCGTGGTGCTGGAGAGCCACGACCGTGCGTACTGCGAGCAGCGCCAGCGCGCCGGCATGCTCGAACAGGCCACCGTGGACGCCCTGCACGCCGCCGGAGCCGGGGAGCGGCTGGCCCGCGAGGCGCTGCGGCACGACGGTATCGAGCTGCGCTTCGACCGCCGGGCCCACCGCCTGGACTTCCCCGGCCTCACCGGCGGCCGGTACGTGTGGATCTACGCCCAGACGGAGATCGTCAAGGACCTCATCGCCCTGCAGCTGAAGGACGGCCCGCCGCTGCTCTTCGACGCCGAGGCGCTCGCGGTCGACGGCCTCGACGGCGAGCGGGCGCGCATCCGCTACCGCCACAACGGCGCCGAGCGGACCCTCACCTGTGACTGGATCGCCGGCTGCGACGGCCACCACGGCGTCAGCCACGCCGCGGTGCCCGGCGCCGTGACGTACGAGCGGGAGTACCCGTACTCCTGGCTCGGCATCCTCGCCGACGCCCCGCCGTCCTCCGAGGTGCTGGTGTACGCCCACTCGCCGCGCGGCTTCGCCCTGCACAGCATGCGCTCGCCCACCGTCGGCCGGCTCTACCTCCAGGTCCCCAACGGCACCGACCCCGGCGACTGGTCCGACACGCGCATCTGGGACGAGCTCGACGCCCGCTTCGCCATCGACGCCGACTGGCGGCTCACCCGCGGCCCCATCACCGCCAAGGCCGTGCTGCCCATGCGCAGCTCCGTCACCGAACCCATGCGCCACGGACGGCTGCTGCTCGCCGGGGACGCCGCGCACATCGTGCCGCCCACCGGCGCCAAGGGCCTGAACCTCGCCGTCGCCGACGTCGTCGTCCTCGCCGACGCGCTCACCGCCGCGCACCGCACCGGCGACACGGCGCTGCTGGACGCCTACTCGGCGACCTGTCTGGACCGGGTGTGGCGGGCCGAGCACTTCTCGTACTTCATGACCTCGACCCTGCACACCGATCCGGACCAGACCGCCTTCACCACGCGCCTCCAGCTCGCCCAGCTGAGCCGGATCGCCGCGTCCCGGCACGCCGCCGCGGAACTGGCGGAGAACTACGCCGGACTGCCCATCGACCGCCCCACACCTTGACCCCCAGGGGGACACGATGCGAAGACTGCTCGCCGGGCTCGCGCTCGCCGCACTGACCGCCGTCGCAGGCGCGGCCTGCTCGGACTCGGAGTCCGGCTCCTCGTCCGACGCCGCCGCCAAGCCGTCCGGCAGCGGCGGCAAGACCACCGCCGTCAAGGTCGGGGTGATCCCGATCGTCGACGTCGCACCCATCTATCTGGGCAAGGAGAAGGGCTTCTACAGCAAGCGGGGCCTCGACCTCACGCTCGTGCCCGCCCAGGGCGGGGCCGCCATCGTGCCCGGCGTGGTCAGCGGCGAGTTCCAGTTCGGCTTCTCCAACGTCACCTCGCTGATCATCGCCCAGAGCAAGAAGATCCCCGTCAAGGCCGTCGCCAACGGCGTCGCCTCCACCGGCAAGGACGGCGCCGACTTCGGCGGCATCACGGTGCCGAAGGACAGCTCCGTCAAGACCGCCAAGGACCTCGAGGGCAAGAAGGTCGCCGTCAACACCCTGAAGAACATCGGCGACACGTCCGTCAAGGCGTCCGTGCGCAAGGCCGGCGGCGACCCGTCCAAGGTCGAGTTCGTGGAGCTGCCGTTCGACCAGATGGGCGCGGCCCTGGAGGGCGGCCGCATCGACGCGGCCTGGGTCGTCGAGCCGGGGCTGACCTCGATCACGTCCAAGGGCGGCCGGGTGATCGCCTCCAACTACGTGGACGTCGCCCCCGATCTGACGGTGGCCCTGTACTTCACCTCCGCCTCCTACGCCGCGGAGCACGCCGACGTGGTGGAGCAGTTCGCGGCGGCGACCAAGGAGTCCCTGGCCTACGCCCAGAGCAACCCCGACGAGGTGCGCCGGATCGTCACGACGTACACGGAGATCCCGGGGGCCCTGATCGAGAAGCTCACGCTGCCGGCCTGGCCGCAGGAGCCCAACCGGGCCTCCATCGACACCCTCGCCGAACTCGGCCGGGGCGACGGCCTGTTCCCCGAGGTCCCGGACCTCGACGAGCTGCTGCCGTGAACCGTCCGGTCCGGCTGGGAGGAGCACTGCCCGGTCTGGGGGGCCTGGCCGCCTTCCTCGCCCTGGTCGAGCTCCTCCCGCGCTCCGGCGCCGTCTCCGCCGACTACCTCCCGCCCACCGGCCGGATCCTGCGGGCGCTGGCCACCGAGCTCAACGACCGGGCGTTCTGGCGCGACGTCGGCGACACGCTGGCCGCCTGGGCGCTGGGCCTGGCGATCGCCCTGGCGCTGGGCATCACCGCCGGGGTGGTCATCGGGGTGGTGCCGTACCTGCGGGAACTCACCGCCTCCACGGTCGAGTTCCTGCGGCCGATCCCGTCCGTGGCGCTGATCCCGCTGGCGGTGCTGCTGTTCGGCACCGACATCGGCTCGACGCTGCTGCTGGTGGTGTACGCCTCGTTCTGGCAGGTGCTCATCCAGGTGCTGTACGGCGTGCGCGACGTGGACCCGGTCGCCGACGAGACCGCCCGCTCGTACGGTCTGGGCACCTGGGCCCGGGTCCGGCACGTGGTGTGGCCCACCGCGCTCCCGTACCTGATGACCGGCGTGCGCCTCGCGGCGTCCGTGGCGCTGATCCTCGCCGTCACCGCCGAACTGGTCATCGGCGCCCCCGGCCTGGGCTCGCGGATCGCGGTGGCGCAGACGTCCGAGGCGGTGCCGACGATGTACGCGCTGGTCACGGTCACCGGCCTGCTCGGGCTGCTGGTGAACCTCGGGGCGCGGGGCGTGGAGCGCCGCGCCCTGGCCTGGCACCAGTCCGTCCGCGGGGAGGCCGTGCCGTGATCCGCGTCCTGCGCCGACTCGTGTTCCTGCTCGCCCTGCCCGCCCTGCTGGTCACGGTCTGGTGGTACGCCTCCGACGGCAGCCGGAGCATCTACGCCCCGCCGCTGCGCACCATCCTCGGCATCACCGACGAGGTGTGGACCGCCGACCGCTTCACCGACGACGTCCTGCCGAGCCTGTGGCGGCTCGCCGCCGGCTACGCGCTCGCCGGGGCGCTGGGGGTCGCGCTGGGCGTGGTCACCGGCACCTACCGGACGGTGCGGGCGTGTGCCGAGCCGGTGCTGGAGTTCCTGCGGGCGGTGCCGCCGCCCGTGCTGGTGCCGGTCATCATGCTCTTCGCCGGGATCGGCGACACGATGAAGGTCGTGGTGATCGCCGCCGGCTGCGTCTGGCCCGTCCTGCTCAACACCGTCGAGGGCGTACGGGCGGTGGACTCCGTCCAGGACGAGACCGCCCGGTCGTACGGCATCGGCGGGGCGGCGCGGCTGCGGTACGTCGTGCTGCCCGCCGCGAGCCCGCAGATCTTCGCCGGGCTGCGGCAGGCGCTGTCCATCGGCATCATCCTGATGGTCATCAGCGAGATGACCGCCGCGAGCAACGGCCTCGGCTTCACCATCGTGCAGTTCCAGCGCTCCTTCGCCATCCCCGAGATGTGGAGCGGCATCCTGCTGCTCGGGCTGATCGGCGTCGTGCTCTCCCTGCTCTTCCAGCTCGCCGAACACCGGGTGCTCGCCTGGCACCGGGGACTGCGGCGGTCGCAGAGGTCCCGGTGACCGCGAACGTGACGAAAGGACGGCGGCCCATGCTCGACGTGCGCGGCCTGAACAAGGTCTACGAGGGCCAGGGGCGCCGCGTGGAGGCCCTGCGCGACCTCACCTTCAGCCTCGCCCCCGGCGAACTGTGCTGCCTGGTGGGCCCGTCGGGCTGCGGCAAGACCACGCTGCTGAAGTGCGTGGCCGGGCTGCTCGCCCCGACCGCGGGCGAGGTGCTGCTCGACGGGCGCCCCGTCACCGGGCCGCGGCCCGGGATGGCGGTGGTGTTCCAGGAGTACGGGCGGAGCCTGCTGCCGTGGATGCGGGTGCGGGACAACGTGGGG
This sequence comes from Streptomyces sp. NPDC051940, assembly GCF_040680895.1. NCBI lineage: Bacteria > Bacillati > Actinomycetota > Actinomycetes > Kitasatosporales > Streptomycetaceae > Streptomyces > Streptomyces sp. NPDC051940. The sequence goes on from NZ_JBFAXR010000021.1 coordinate 30,324, forward strand.
CTGCCGCTGAAGTACCGGCGGGGCCTGCCGAAGGAGCGGCGCCGCGCCCTGGTCGAACAGTCGCTGGACGCCGTGGGGCTGGCCGACGCGGGCGGGGCGTATCCGTGGCAGCTGTCGGGCGGCATGCAGCAGCGGGTGGCGATCGCGCGGGCGCTGGCGTACGAGCCCGAGGTGATGCTCATGGACGAGCCGTTCGCCGCCGTGGACGCCCAGACCCGGGCGGGGCTGGAGGACCTGGTACGGCAGCTGTGGCGGGAGCGGGGGATGACGGTCCTGTTCGTCACGCACGACATCGACGAGGCCGTCTATCTGGGCGAGCGGGTGCTGACCCTGTCGGCGTCGCCGACGGTCGTACGCGACGACACGCCCGTCGACCTGCCCGGTCCGCGCGACCAGCTGCACACGCGCGCCGCGCCCCGGTTCGCGGAGCTGCGCGCGCACGTGTACCGGGAGATCCAGCGGGCGCAGGGCGTGGCGGACGCGCCCGTGGACCGGGTGATCCCTCAGAAGGGGTAGTGCGCCTGCTGGGCGGCCAGCGTGATCCACCGTGTCGAGGTGAAGGACTCGACGCCCCACCGGCCGCCGAAGCGCCCGTGGCCGGACGCGCCCACCCCGCCGAACGGGGCCTGCGGCTCGTCCATCACGGACTGGTCGTTGACGTGGACGATGCCGGTGCGGATCCGGCGGGCGACGCGCAGTCCGTGGGTGCCGTTCTCGGTGATGACGCCGCAGGTCAGCCCGTGCTCGGTGTCGTTGGCGAGGGCTATCGCGGTGTCGTCGTCCGGGAAGGAGGCCAGCGCGGCCACCGGCCCGAACGCCTCGGCGTAGTGCAGCTCGGCGTCCTTCGGCACACCGGACAGCACCGTCGGCGGGTACACCGCTCCCTCCGGCTCCCCGCCCCCGGTCAGGATCCGGGCGCCCCGCCGCTCGGCGTCCCGGACCAGGCCGGCGAGCCGCCGCGCCGCGTCCGGGGTGATCAGCGGGCCGACGACCGTGGCCGGCGCGGTGGGATCGCCGGTGCCCAGGGACGCGGCCCTGGCGGCGAACCGCTGGGCGAACTCCCCGGCGAGGGAGTCGTGGACGAGGATCCGGTCACCGGACATGCAGATCTGGCCGGAGTTGAGGAACACGCCGAAGACCGCGGCGTCGACGGCGTAGTCGAGGTCGGCGTCCGCCAGGACGATCACCGAGTTCTTGCCGCCCAGCTCCAGCAGCGCGGGCTTGAGATGGCGGGCCGCGAGCTCGCCGACGACGCGGCCGGTCGCCGTGGAGCCGGTGAAGTTGACGGCCCGTACCGCCGGATGGGCCACGAGCGCCTTGGCGACCTCGGGCGCGTCGTGCGGGGCGTTGGTGACGATGTTCAGCACGCCGTCCGGCAGCCCCGCGTCGCGCAGCGTGTCGGCGACGAAGTGGCCGGCGGCCAGCGGGGCGTGCTCGCTGGGCTTGAGCACCACGGTGTTGCCGGCCGCCAGCGGCGCGGCCACGGCCCGGGTGCCGAGGATGACGGGCGCGTTCCAGGGCGCGAACGCCGCGACGACGCCCAGCGGTTCGCGTACCGCGAGACCCAGCGCCCCCGGCTCCTCGGCGGCGAGCACCGAGCCCAGCGGCGCGCTGACGGCGGAGGCGGCCTCGCGGAGCATGCCGGCGGCGAGGCCGACGTTGAACAGCGACCACCCGCGCACCCCGCCGGTCTCACGGGCCATCAGCGCCGCGGCCTGCTCGCCGCGCTCCTCCATCAGGTCGGCGGCCCTGAGCAGGACGCGCCGCCGCTCGCCCGGAGCCGTCACCGCCCACTGCGGGAACGCGGCGGCGGCCGCCTCCACGGCCAGGGCGACGTCGTCCGCTCCCGCCGCGGCCACGGTGGCGTACACCTCGCCCCGGTACGGATCGGTGTCCTCGGCGATACGCCCGGAGGCGGCCGGCACGTCCTTGCCGCCGATCAGCAGATCCCGGTGAATGGTCACGTCCCTGGCCCCTGTTCGCTCAGTGAACTTTCGTTCGGCCGCCGCTCGTGCGCGAGTGTCCAGCGGAGGGGGCGGGGTGTCAATGGGCTGGGCGGGGTGTGCGCCGGGACCATGCGCCCACCCCTTCGGCGCGGGCGTCTGCCAGGCTTGGGCCCGGCCGCGCCGACAGTGGGGGGCCGTCGCGGAGCCGCCGCTACCGGAAACCCGGAGAACGCCCCTTGGCGCAGGTCACGCGGTGCGTCCGGGGGGTCGTACGGCCGGGCGCGGACTTCGGTGTACGGGTCCGTGTACACAGCTTCATCGCAAATTTCACACAAGCTCTCTTCATGTCGGCTCTGTTGCTCTAGATTGACCGTGCTGCACCTGTTTGGACGCTAGGTGATCAATGTCGCTAAGGTCCGAAGGTGATCTTTCCTGGGGCCTGTGAGAGGACGTGCTGGTCCGCCGCCGACCTGGCGGGCCTGTGAAGTGGCTTGGAAAAAACCGGTGATGACGTTCGCGGGGAGTGGGGGCCTCGCGAGGGGAGGTACATCGCCGGGGGGTGGGGGCCTCCCTGAGGGGAGGGACATCACGGGAGGCTGGGGGTCTCCCGGGGGGGAGTTGCAGTGTTGGGCGAACACGTCGAACGCACTGGTGAACGAAGGCATTCCGCGCCGCGGTTGGACTACGTCCACCCGTTTCCGGCGGCGCGCGTGCGCCCCGGGAACAGGCCGGTCGGCCGGCCCGCGGTGTACTGGGAGCAGCGCTACCGCCGTACCGTGATCATCAGTGACACCGTGGCCACCGCCTTCGTGGTGGCGGCGATCGGCGGACTGTTCGGGGTCCGGGACGCGGCCAACTGGCACGAGAAGTGGGTGATTCTCGGCTTCGGCACCGAACTGCTGGTGCTGGGCGCGCTCGCCACCAGCCGGTCATGGGCCCCGGCCGTACTCGGCCAGGGCGCCGAGGAGTTCCGCCGGCTCGGCCGCTCGCTGTGCACGGCGGTCGTCGTGCTGGCGCTCGGCGGGATCGCGCTCACCTCGCGCAACATCAAGCTCTGGATCTTCGTGGCGATCCCGGCGATCGCTCTCGCCGTCATGACCGAGCGCTATCTGCTGCGCCTGTGGCTGCACAAGCAGCGCAAGGAGGGCCGGTGCCTGCGCCCGGTGCTCGCCGCCGGGAGCCTGGCCAGCCTGCGCGACCTGATCACCCGGGTCCGCAAGTTCCCGCACCTCGGCTGGCGGGTGGACGCGGTGTGCACGGTGGACGGCAGCGGGCCCGACGGGGACCGGCTGGACGGGGTGCCGGTCGTCGGCCGGCTGGGGGACGTGGCGGGCCATGTCCGGCGCGACGGCTACCGGGTCGTCGCGGTCACCCCCGACCCGCACTGGTCGCCGGACCGGCTGCAGCGGCTGGCCTGGAACCTGGAGGGCAGCGACGCCGAGATGGTCGTGGCCCCGGTGCTGATGGAGGTGGCCGGGCCGCGGCTGCACGTCGACGCGGTGCTCGGGATCCCCCTGCTGCGCGTCAGCATGCCGACGTTCACCGGGGGCCGCCGGGCGGTCAAGGAGATCGTCGACCGGTTGGGCGCGGCGGTCCTGCTGGTGCTGTTCGCGCCGCTGATGGTCGTCGTCGGGCTGTTCGTGCTGGTGGACAGCCGGGGCGGGATCCTCTACCGGCAGCGCAGGGTCGGCAAGGACGGCCACGAGTTCACCATCTTCAAGTTCCGCACCATGATCGCCGGGGCACACCGGGCGCGAGCCGGGCTGACCGACCGCAACGAGGGCGCCGGCCTGCTGTTCAAGCTCCGCCGGGATCCGCGGGTGACCCGGGTGGGAGCGGTGCTGCGCCGGTACTCGATCGACGAACTGCCCCAGCTCTTCAACGTACTGGGCGGTTCGATGTCGCTCGTCGGTCCGCGGCCTCCGCTGCCGGAGGAGTCCGCCGCGTACGGACCGGACATCCGGCGGCGGCTGCTGGTGAAGCCCGGGCTGACCGGCCTGTGGCAGATCAGCGGGCGCAGCGACCTGCCGTGGGAGGAGGCGGTCCGCCTCGACCTGCGGTACGTGGAGGACTGGTCGCTCGCGCTGGACACGGTGATCTTGTGGAAGACACTGCGGGCGGTGCTCCAGGGGCAGGGGGCCTACTGATGCGGGGGGAGCGCCGTCCGGTCGCACGGACCGCGGGCCGCGAGGGCCCGGCTGGGGGGAGGAACGGACTATGAGGGTAGCCGTCTTAGGGCTGGGCTACGTGGGCTGCGTGTCAGCCGCGTGCCTGGCCAGCCGGGGCCACGAGGTCATCGGCGTGGACGTGAGCCGGGCGAAGGTCGACCTGGTCAACGCGGGCAGGGCCCCGGTGGTCGAGGAGCGGATAGGCGAGCTCACCGCCGAGGTCGTGCGGACCGGGGCGCTGCGCGCCACCGCCGACGTCCGCGAGGCGATTACGGACAGCGAGGTGGTGCTGGTCTGCGTGGGCACCCCGTCGGAACCCAACGGCAGCCTGTGCACCACGTATCTGGAGCGCGTCACCGAGCAGATCGGCTCGGCGCTGGCTGAGGGGGGCGGGCGGCGCACCGTCGTGTTCCGCAGCACCATGCTCCCGGGCACCTGTCTGAACCTGCTGGTGCCGATCCTGGAGAAGTACGTCGGCGGTACGGCCGGGGTGGACTTCGGGGTCGCGGTCAGTCCGGAGTTCCTGCGCGAGGGCACGAGCGTGCGGGACTTCTTCGACCCGCCGAAGACGGTCATCGGCGAGTTCGACGCGGCAAGCGGCGACGTGGTGGCGGAGCTGTACGACGGGCTGCCGGGCGAGGTGTTCCGGGTGGCGATCCCGACGGCCGAGGCGATCAAGTACGCGGACAACGCGTTCCACGGCCTCAAGATCGGCTTCGCGAACGAGCTGGGCGCGGTGTGCCAGGCGCTCGGGGTGGACCCGCACCAGGTGATGGACGTGTTCGTGGCCGACCGCAAGCTGAACATCAGCCCCGCCTATCTGCGGCCCGGCTTCGCCTTCGGCGGCTCCTGCCTGCCCAAGGACCTGCGCAGCCTCGTCCACGCGGCGCGGCGGGCCGACGTGTCGGTGCCGATCCTGTCCCACGTGCTGCCCTCCAACTCCGACCATCTGCAGCGTGCGGTGGAGCTGGTCGGGCGCACCGGCAAGCGCCGGGTGGGTCTGTTCGGGCTGTCCTTCAAACCCGGCACCGACGACCTGCGCGAGAGCCCGCTCGTGGAGCTGGCGGAGCGGCTCCTCGGCAAGGGCTACGACCTGCGGATCTACGACGCCAACGTGAACCTCTCCCGGCTGCTCGGCGCGAACCGCGAGTACATCGAGACCCGGCTGCCGCACCTCGCGCAGCTGCTCGCGGGGTCCGTCGACGAGGTGCTCGGGCACGGCGAGGTGTGCCTCGTCGGCACCCGGGATCCGGCCGTGCTGTCGGCGCTGCCCCATGGTGACGGCCCGGTGCTCATCGATCTCATCCGCCTTCCCGACGCCGAGACGCGCCGGGCCGAACCGGGGTACATGGGCCTTGTCTGGTGACACGACCAGGGGCGACGGGCCGGGCCGGCGCGCGCTGATCCTGGTGGAGAACCTGTCCGTGCCGTTCGACCGGCGGGTGTGGCAGGAGTGCACGACCCTGCGGGACGCGGGCTGGGAGGTGCACGTCATCTGCCCCCGGGGGGAGAAGCGGGACACGGAGTCCTACGCGGAGATCGACGGGGTGCGCATCCACCGCTATCCGCTGCGCGCGGCCACCGGAGGACCGGCCGGCTATCTGCGGGAGTACGGATCGGCCCTGTGGCATACGCTCCGGCTGGCCCGCACCGTCGGTCCGGTCGACGTGGTGCACGCCTGCAACCCGCCCGACCTGCTGTTCCTGCCCGCGTTGTGGCTCAAGCGGCGCGGCGCGCGGTTCGTCTTCGACCAGCACGACCTGGTGCCCGAGCTGTACCTCTCCCGCTTCGGCCGCGGCGAGGACCTGCTCTACCGCGCCGTGTGCGCGCTGGAGCGGCGGACCTACCGGGCCGCGGACGTCGTACTCGCCACCAACGAGAGCTACCGGGACGTCGCGCTGAGCCGCGGCGGACGGAGCCTGGAAGACGTGTTCGTGGTGCGCAGCGCCCCCGACACCGACCGGTTCCGCCCGGTCCCGGCGGAGCCGGAGCTGAGGCGCGGCAAGCCCCATCTGCTGTGCTACCTCGGCGTCATGGGGCCGCAGGACGGCGTCGACTACGCCCTGCGGGCCCTGGCGAAGCTGCGCGACGAGTTCGGCAGGACCGACTGGCACGCGGTGTTCGTCGGCGCCGGCGACACGTTCGACGCGATGGTGGAGCTCTCCCGGCGGCTCGGGCTCGCGGAACAGGTGCAGTTCACCGGCCGCGTTCCGGACGCCGATCTGGTGCGCTACCTGTCCACCGCGGACGTGTGTCTCTCCCCCGACCCGCACAACCCGCTGAACGACGTGTCGACCATGAACAAGGTCCTGGAGTACATGGTGATGGGGCGCCCGATCGTCTCGTTCGACCTGCGGGAGGCGCGCGTCTCGGCCGGTGACGCCGCCGTCTACGCGCCCGCCAACGACGAGGCGGCGTTCGCCAAGCTGATCGCGGTGCTGCTGGACGACCCGGAGCGGCGCGAGCGGATGGGCGAGATCGGCCGGGAGCGGATCGGCGGGCAGCTCTCCTGGCGCAACTCCCAGCGCTCGCTGCTCGCCGCCTACGACGCCGCCTGCCGTGACCGCGCTTCGGTGTCGGCGAGCGCCCCCGGCAGGAGGCCGCGGCGTTGAGCGACGACACGATTCGCCTGGTCACGATCGGCCGGATCCTCCGCCGCCGCTGGCGGGTGCTGGCCGTCCTCGCCGTGGTGGGCGCCCTCGCCGGCTACGGCATCTCCGTGCTGTTCCCGCCGCGCTACACGACGTCGGCCTCGGTGCTGCTGCCCGGGGCGTGGGAGGAGCGCGAGCTGCTCACCCAGACGCAGATCGCGACCAGTTCGGTGGTGGTCGACCGCGCGGCCGCCCAGCTGGACTGGACCGGGGTCGGCGGCAGCGAACTGCAGGACCAGGTGAGCGCCAAGAACGCCGAGGGCAACATCATCAAGATCTCGGGCACGGCCGAGACCCCGGAGCGCGCGCAGCGGCTCGCGGACGAGGTGGCCCGGCAGTTCGTGGCGTACGCCAAGGCGGTCATGGGCGACGCCGACCCCGACGCGACGATCCGGCCGGAGGCGCTGCGGCAGCTGGTGGCGCAGACCAACCGCAAGATCACCGAGCTGGCCGACGCGGCCGATCCGGGACGCACCGTGGAGAGCGTGCAGGCCCGCACCCAGCTGGAGAAGCTGCGGACCACGCTGCAGGAGGCCATGGACAAGCTGGAGGAGGTCGATCCGGCTTCCGACAAGGGCGCCATGGTCGTCATGGGCCCGGCGGCGCTGCCGCGGGGCGAGGCCCCGCCCACGAGGACGCAGCTCATCGTCGCCGGGACCCTGCTGTTCTTCCTGGTCGCGGTCATCGGCCACCTCACCGCCGCGCGGATGAGCAGCCGGCTGCGCACCGAACAGGAGATCACCAAGGCGCTGGGCGCGGCGCTGCTGGGGACCGTCGACGTACCCGGCGACCGGACCGGGCACCGGCCCAGGGGCAGCGGCCCGGGCGCCTGGGTCCGCTGGCTGCTGGGCGTCGAGACCCGGTGGGACATCCCGGCCCCGCAGACGTCCGGCGACGAGCTCAGCAGGCGGATCCGGTACCGGCGGGTGTGCGCGCGCCTGCGGGACGGACTGCCGTCCCCGCGGCGGCTGCTGATCGTCGTCCCCGACGACGACGACACCGCCCGCCGTGCCGCCGCCCGGCTGGTCGCCGAGGCGGGGAGCGATCCGCTGCTGCGGGTGGTGGGCGTCGCGGTGACCCGGCCGCTGCTGCCGGACCGCGACACCGAGTCCGGTGTCCTGGTGGTGCTCAGCCCGGCCAGCCGGACCGCGGAGGAGCTCGCCGGCATCGCCGAGGCCTGTGCGGACGCCAAGCACGAGGTCGTCGGCATCGTCGTCGCCGGCACCGTCCGGGCCCGTACGAAGCGGTCGGCCGGACGTCCGCCGGCCGCGGTCCGCCACGACGCGACGGGAGGTTCCGCGTGACGACGAGCACGACTGCGGAGTCGTCGGCCACCGCTCCGCTGCTGGACCTGCACACGCTGGTGGTGTCGGTGCGCAGACGCCGCCGGCTGTGGGTGGCCCTCGCGCTGCTGGGCCTGCTCGCCGGTGCGGCGATCGCGGTGCTGATGCCGCCCCCGCCGACCGCCGTGACCAAGGTGCTGGTCGCGCACAAGGAGGACCAGCCGAACGACGTGGGAACGCTGATCCGTACCGACGTCGCGCTGCTGCAGACCACCCGGATCGCCGACCGGGCCCTGACGTCCCTCGGGTCCTCGCAGCGACCGGAGGACTTCATGCGGGACTACCGGGGCAACGGCCTGACCAACAACCTGATGCAGATCACCGTGACCGGCCGGACCGAGGCGGAAGCGGTGGCACGGGCCCAGGCGCTGGCCGAGTCGTTCATCGCGGACCATGTGCGGCGGATGCGTGAGGCCGCGGACACCGAGGCGCAGACCCTGCTCGACCAGCGCAACCGGATGCGGGACGAACTCGACGACGTCAACAGGGCGATCGCCAAGGCGTCGCCGCGCACCGACGCGAAGGCGTCGGCGGACATGGAGTCGCTGTTCGCCCGCCGGGCCGAACTCACCTCCCGCATCTCCGACTTCGACATGCGCGCCACGGAGGCGAAGGTCGGCACGCCCCAGCTCGTCTCCGGTACGCAGATCGTGGACGCGCCGCGCGCGGTGCGGCACTCCCTGCCCAAGGCGGTCGGCACCGACGCCGTGATCGGGTTCGTGCTCGGGCTGGTGGCCGGGCTCGCGCTGGCCGCGGTCGGCACGGTGGTGGCGGACCGCCCCGTACTGCGCCGCGACATCGCCGCGCACCTGGGCGCCTCGGTCCTCGCGGAGCTGCCCCGCCGGCCGGCCCGCCTGTGGCGGCGCCGGCGGACCCGGGCCGCGGCCGAACGGCTGACGGCGCTGCTGGCCCGCAGCGTGCGCAACTCCGCCGAGCAGGTGTCGCTGCTGGAACTCGGCTGTGCGCGCACCACCAGCGTGATCGCCCTGGACCTCGCCCGGGCGCTGGCACCGCAGCGGCCGGTGGTCGTGATCGACGGCCTGCCCGGCCCGCAGCTCGCGAAGCTCCACCGCGAGCCGGGAGACCCGGCCGTGGTCGGCGGCGCCGGGACCGCGACCCTCTCCCACCACGAACGCCGGCTCGGCGTCGGCTCGGTCGCGCCCGGCACCGCGTGGACCGACCTGCAGTACCTCGGCACGCAGACCGTGCTCGTCGTGCGCGCCGGGCACGGCAGCACCGCCTGGCTGCACACCGTGGCGCGGCAGCTCACGGACCTGCGCATCGTGGTCATCGGCGTGGTGCTGATCGACCCCGATCCGCGGGACCGGACCGACGGCACCCTGTGGGACGGGCTGCACACGGCGCTGCGCGGCCAGAACGCGCGCATGGCCCCGCAGAACGGAACGGGCAGGCCACGGGAGGGGCGGCAGCCGAGCTGGGCCGCACGGGTTCCGGACACCGACCAGGAGGGCCAGTAGGACATGTGTGGCATCGCAGGCACGTACCGGTGGCCGGACGGGAACGTCGTGACCGACAAGCTCACCGACATCCTGGCCCACCGCGGTCCGGACGGGGCGGGCCGCTACAGCCATCCCGCGGGCGACGGCGAGGTGCACCTCGGGCACCGCCGGCTGGCCATCGTCGACCTGACGGAGACCGGCGCCCAGCCGATGGTCTCGGACGGCCTCGCCCTGTCGTACAACGGCGAGCTGTACAACGCGCCCGAACTGCGCGCCGAGCTGGCGGCCTCGGGGGTGCGCTTCCGCGGCACCTCCGACACCGAGGTGCTGCTGGAGGCCTGGCGGCGCTGGGGCACGGACTGCCTGCCCCGGCTGCGCGGCATGTTCGCGTTCGCGGTCTTCGACGAGCGCACCGGCGACCTGGTGCTCGCCCGCGACCAGCTCGGCATCAAGCCGCTGTTCCTGCTGCGGCGCGGCGGGGGACTGGTGTTCGCCTCCGAGCTCAAGGCGCTCGCCGCCGTGACCGGCGGATCACTGCGGGTGGACGACGCGGCGCTGGTGGCCTCGCTGCTCTACTACTGGGTGCCGGACTCGCGCTGCGCGTACCGCGAGGCGGAGAAGCTCCCGCCGGGAAGCTGGCTGCGCTGCCGGCCCGACGGCCGGGTGGAGCGCGCCCGGTACTGGAACCTGAAGGACGTCGCCGCCGAGGCTCGCGACGGCGGCCAGCCCGATCTGGCCGCCGTGGTCGAGGAGTCGACCCGTCGGCACCTCCTCTCCGACGTGCCCGTCGCGACGTTCCTCTCCGGCGGTCTGGACTCCAGCTATCTGACCGCGCTGGCCGCCCGCCACCAACCCGGGATCTCCGCCTACACGATCGGGTTCCGCGCCGAGGACGCCCGGTTCGAGGCGATGCCCGACGACCTGCGCTACGCCCGGCAGGTCGCCGAGCGGTTCGGCGTCGACCTGCACGAGATCGAGATCGCCCCCCGGGTGCTCGACCTGCTGCCGCGGATGACGTACCACCTCGACGAGCCGATCGGCGACCCCGCCGCCATCAACACCTTCCTGATCTGCGAGGCCGCCCGGGAGGCCGGGGTCAAGGTGATGCTCTCGGGGATGGGCGCCGACGAGCTGTTCGCCGGCTACCGCAAGCACCTGGCCAACCTGATCGCGCTGCGCTACCAGCGCGTCCCGCGGCCCCTGCGGCGCGCGGCGCACGCCACGGTGGACCGGCTGCCGGTCGCCACGGCCCGCCGGGGGTACCGGTCGGTCCGCTTCGCCAAGCGGTTCCTCTCCTTCGCCGAACTGCCGGAGGAGACGGCGTTCCGGCGCAGCTACACCATGTACGACCGGGGCGAACTGCTCGACCTGCTCGACCCGGACCTGGCGGGGACGGTCGAGGACGTGCTGGGCGAACACGCGGACGTCTACGGGGACAACGACCTCGACGACTTCGTCAACCGCATGTGCCTGGCCGACGCCCGGATGTTCCTGCCGGGCCTGAACCTGACCTACACGGACCGCTCCAGCATGGCCGCCTCCACCGAGGTGCGGGTGCCGTACGTCGACGTCGAGGTGGTCAGGGCGGCGTTCGCCGTGCCGGGCGACCGCAAGATCGTCAAACGGCAGGGCAAGGCCGTGCTGAAGGAGGCGGCCGCCTCGGTCCTGCCCCGGGAGATCGTCTACCGGCCCAAGGGCCTGTTCAGCGCCCCGCTGCGGGCCTGGATGAGCCGGGACCTGGCGCCGCTGGTGCGCGAGGTGGTGCACGACGGCGAGCTCGTCCGCTCCGGCTTCCTGCGCCGCGACGCGCTGCGGCGGATGGTCGCCGAGGACGCCGCCGGGCGGCGGGACTACTCCAAGCATCTGTGGCATGTGCTGACCCTCGAGTACTGGTACCGCGGCGCGACCTCCGGGTCCGGCCGGAACCCTCACGTGACCGCGTAGAAACAAGGGGACTTCGGGTGAAACAGGTTGTGCAGAACTACCGGAGCGGTGAGCTGGCGCTGCTCGACGTGCCGGTGCCGGACTGCAAGGCGGGCGGCGTGCTGGTCCGCAGCGCCTACTCGCTGATCTCCACCGGCACCGAGCTGATGAAGGTGTCCGAGGCCGGCATGTCGATGCTGGGCAAGGCCCGCTCCCGGCCGGACCAGGTGGCGAAGGTCATGCAGAGCGTGGCCACCAACGGGGTGGGCGCCACCTACCGCAAGGTGATGGGCAAGCTGGACTCGTACACACCGCTGGGCTATTCGCTGTGCGGGGTGGTCGAGCAGGTCGGCGCCGGGATCGACGACGTCGCGGTGGGGGATGTCGTGGCCTGCGCGGGCAACGAGCACGCGCTGCACGCCGAGCTGAACTGGGTGCCGAGGAACCTCTACGCCCCGGTGCCGGACGGCCTCGAACCGCGGCACGCGGCGTTCGGCACCGTCGGGGCGATCGCGATGCAGGGCGTCCGCCGCGGCGAGCCGCAGCTCGGTGAGGTGGCGCTGGTCATCGGCCTCGGACTGATCGGCCAGTTGGTGGTCCAGCTGCTGACCGCCTCCGGGGTCCGTGTCGTCGGGGTCGACCCCGATCCGGTGCGCTGCGCGCTCGCCGCGAGCCTCGGCGCCGTGGCCTGCGGCGATCCCGGGTCGGCGGGCGTGGAGAGCGCCGTGGCCGAACTCACCGGCGGGCACGGCGTGGACCAGGTGTACCTGGCCGCCGGCGGCGGCAGCAACCAGCCCGTCGAGCTGGCCGCCCGGCTGAGCCGGGACCGCGGCCGGGTCGTCGACATCGGCAAGTGCCGGCTCGATCTGCCGTGGAACGCGTACTACGAGAAGGAGCTGGACGTCCGGTTCTCCCGTTCGTACGGTCCCGGGCGCTACGACCCGGAGTACGAGCTGGACGGACGGGACTACCCGATCGGCTATGTGCGCTGGACCGAGCGCCGCAATCTGGCGTGCTTCCTCGACCTCGTCGTCCGCGGCCGCGTCGACGTGGAGCCGCTGGTCTCCCACGTCGCCGACTTCGACGACGCGGTGGAGACGTACCGGAACCTGAAGGACGGCGGCCTGAAGGCGGTGGCCGTGCTCTTCCGCTACCCCGGGCACGCGGCCGGGGCGCCGGCCCCGGTGGTGGCCGTGCCCGCGGTCGACCGGAGCGGCGGCCGGACCCCGGCCCCGGCCCGGCCCGCCAAGTCCCGCGTGCGGCTGGCGTTCGCCGGCGCGGGGAACTACGCGACCTCGATGCTGCTCCCGCACCTCGCCCGGCGTGACGGCGTCGAGCTGTCCGCGGTCGTCACCACCACGGCGCTGTCCGCGGCCAACGCGAAACGGAAGTTCGGCTTCGCCGGGGCGACCACCGATCTCGACGCGGTGCTCGGCGATCCGTCCGTGGACGCGGTGTTCGTCGTCACCCGGCACAGCTCGCACGCCGAGCTGACCGAGAAGGCGCTGCGGGCCGGCAAGACGGTGTTCGTGGAGAAGCCGCTGGCGCTGACCGAGGACGAACTGGCCGGTGTGCTGGCGGCGGTGGAGGAGTCCGGCAACGACCGGCTGCAGGTGGGCTTCAACCGCCGCTTCGCGCCGCTTCTGGGGGAGGCCGCACGGCGGTTCGGTGACCGCAGCGGTCCGGCGAGCGTCCGCTACCTGGTCAACGCGGGCCGGCTGGATCACGGCAGCTGGTACCTCCGGCAGGAGACCGAGGGCTCGCGGTTCGCCGGAGAGGGCGGGCACTTCATCGACACGGCCGGCTGGCTGCTGGGCGCCGACCCGGTCTCGGTGTACGCGGTCGCCGCCTCCGGCAACGAGGACCTGCAGGTCCTCCTGCGCTACCCGGACGGCTCCACCGCCACCGTCAGCTATGTCACCAGCGGGCCGCCCGGCTTCCCCAAGGAGACCCTCGACGTGATGGCGGACGGCAGGGTGCTGCGGCTCGACGACTTCGTCCGTGCCTCGGTGTACGGCCGCAAGCGCTGGGACAGCCCGCGGCTGTCGAAGGGCAGGGACAAGGGCCAGCGTGCCCAACTGGACGCGTTCCTCGAGGCCGTGCGGACGGGCGGGCCGATGCCGGTGCCGCTCGAGTCGCTGACCGCCACGACGGCCGCCACCCTCGCCGTACGGACCAGCCTGGCCGCCGGCGCGCCGGTGACGCTGGCGGGGGAGCGATGACCATGACCCCGGGCTGGTATCTGCGACGGCTGTCCCGGATGGGACCCCTCGAGGTCGGCGGCCGGGCCGGCGACGCGTTACGCAGACGGCAGTGGCGCGCCGAGCCGCCGGACGCCCCCGGCGTGACGGGCGCCCGGTTCACCGCCGTGCTGCCCGCCGGGACGATCGCCGCGGTGCCGCCGGACGCCGTGAAACGCCTCATCGCCGAGGCGGACCGGCTGATGGACGGCCACGTCGCGTACTTCGGGGTGGCCCGCGACGACCTGACCGGCCCGGACTGGTTCCGCGACCCGAGGACGGGCCGCCGGGCCCGGTCCCGGTACGCCTTCGACATGCCGTACCGGGACGAGGACGCGGTCGGGGACATCAAGCAGATCTGGGAGCTGTCCCGGCACCAGTACCTGACCGTGCTCGCCGCCGCCTACGCGGTCACCGGGGACGACCGGTACGCCGAGCGGGTCTCCGACCATCTGCGGTCCTGGTGGGCGGCCAACCCGCCGCTGCGGGGCGTGCACTGGGTCAGCGGCATCGAGCTGGGCATCCGGCTGCTGTCCTGGGTGTGGATCCGGCGGCTGCTCGACGGCTGGTCGGACGCGGCCTGGCTGTTCGAGGGCAACCCGGTGGCGCTGAACCAGATCTGGCACCACCAGCGCTGGCTGGCCGCCTTCCCCAGCCGCGGGTCGTCGGCGAACAACCACGTCATCGCCGAGGCCGCCGGGCAGCTGGCCGCGGCCTGCGCGTTCGGGTGGTTCCCCGCCTCGGAGCGCTGGCGGACCGGCGCGCTGCGGTCGCTGGAGCGGAACCTGCGCGGCAACACCTTCGACTCCGGCCTCAACCGCGAGCTGGCCACCGAGTACCACGGACTCGTGCTGGAACTCGGCCTGGCCGCCGTCGCCGAGGCCGACGCCGCCGACGTGCCGGTCCCGCCCTCCGTACGGCAGGTGCTGCTGCGGATGACCGACGCCCTCGCGGCCGTCGTGGACGGCCGGCTGCGCCCGCCGCGCCAGGGGGACGCGGACGACGGGCACGGACTGGTCGTGGACGGCGCGGGCACCGACCGCTGGGCCTCGCTGCTGGCCACCGGGGACGCCGTGTTCGGACGGCTCGCCTGGTGGCCGGAGGTTACCTGCACCGATGTCCGGACCCCGCTGCTGGCCGCGCTCGTCCGGCCGTACCCGGGACACGGATCCGCGCCGGCCGTGTCCCGCCCGGCGGTCCGGCCCGCCCACTTCGCCGACGCCGGGCTGACCATCCTGCGCGGTCCGCGGGAGGTCTGGTGCCGCTGCGACGGCGGTCCGCACGGCTTCCTGTCCATCGCCGCGCACGCCCACGCGGACGCCCTGTCCCTGGAGGTACGGCACGACGGGGTCGACGTGCTCGCCGACCCGGGCACGTACTGCTACCACGGGCAGCCCGAATGGCGGCGGTACTTCCGCTCGACCCTCGGCCACAACACGCTGCAGCTGGACGGCGGCGACCAGTCCGTCTCCGGGGGGCCGTTCCTGTGGACCCGGCACGCCCGCAGCCGCGTCCTGGCCGCGGGCACCGCCGAGGCGGGTGTGGCGCGCTGGAGCGCCGAGCACCACGGCTACCGGCGCTCCGTGCACAACCGCCGGGTGGAGCTGGACGCCGCGAGCCGGGAGCTGCGGGTCCTCGACGCGGTCCGCGGTCCGCGCCGCGCCGCGCGGCTGGCGTTCCACCTCGGCCCGTCGGTCACCGCGGACCTGACGGGGAACCGGGCGGTGCTCACGTGGACCCGCGACGGGGAGGACCGCTCCGCGGTGCTGGAGCTGCCCGGGCAGCTGAACTGGCGGGCGCACCGCGGCGAGAGCGATCCGCCGCTGGGCTGGTACTCGGCCGGCTTCGGGCGCAAGGAGCCGGCCACCACGCTGGTCGGCACGGGCTTCGCGGGCGGTGCGGAGGAGTTCACGACCGTACTCAGGTTCCGCGGCTAGGGGGATACGTGGGGATCAAGAGGTGGCACCGGGGGGTGCCGGCCGCACCGCTGGCAGTGGTCCTGCTCGCGGTGGCCGGCTGCGACGCCGCGCCCGACGCCCGGGCAACCGGCACCGCCGCGCCCTCCCGGTCCGCGGCCGCCGCCGCGCCCTCGCCGTCCGCGGGCGCCTCCGGGGCCGTGGCCCGGGTGTGCGACAAGCTCAAGGGCGGGCCGGCCGAGGCGCCGGCGGGCGCGGTGACGGTGGACCCCTCGGTCGTCGGCGACCTCGCCGCGAAGACCGAGAACAGCCCCCCGCACACCACGTTCTGGCTCCGGCCCGGCACGCACCGGCTGGAGCCGGGTCCCTACGACCAGGTCATGCCCAAGGCGGGGGACGTCTACCTCGGGGCGCCGGGCGCGGTGCTCGACGGCGGCAAGACCAACCAGTACGCGTTCGGCGGTACCTCGTCCGACGTCACCATCCGCCATCTGACCGTGCAGCACTTCGTCGCGCCGCACAACGAGGGCGTGGTCAACCACGAGTCGGCCCCCGGCTGGGTGATCGAGCACACGGCCGTCCAGTACAACTCCGGCGCCGGGCTGATGGCCGGCGCCGGTCAGCGGATCCGCGCCAGCTGCCTGCGCGCCAACGGCCAGTACGGGCTCAACGGGTACGCGGCCTCCGGCATCACCGGCCTGGTGCTCGAGGGCAACGAGATCACCGGCAACAACACCGACGACTGGGAGCGCCGGCAGCCGGGGTGCGGCTGCACCGGCGGCGCCAAGTTCTGGGCCGTCGACCGCGCCGACATCCGCGGCAACTGGGTGCACGACAACCGCGGCACCGGTCTGTGGGCGGACACCAACAACAACGACTTCCTGATCGCGGACAACCTGATCGAGCGGAACGACGGCTCCGCGCTGATCTACGAGATCAGCTACAACGCGGTCATCCGGAACAACACCATCCGGCGCAACAACTGGGTCGAGGGCCGCCAGGAGGCCGACCGCGGCGACGACTTCCCGTACGCGACGGTCTACGTCTCCGAGGCGGGCGGCGAGCCGCGGATCCCGGCCCGCACCGACAAGATCGAGATCCACCGGAACCTGCTGGAGGACAACTGGTCGGGGATCACCCTGTGGGAGAACGCCGACCGCTTCTGCAACAGCCCGGCCAACACCTCGTCCGAGGACTGCACGCTCCTGGTGCCGGAGGTCGCCCGCTGCAGGCAGCCGGCGATCGCCACCGCACCGCTCAACGCCGACTGCCGGTGGAAGACCCAGCGGGTGGAGATCCACGACAACCGCTTCACGCTGGACACCTCCACCGTCAAGTGCACGGAGAAGTGCGGCTTCATGGCGGTCCTGGCCAACTACGGCACGTACCCGGACTGGTCGCCGTACCACGGCGACCGGGTCGCCGAGGCGATCACCCTGAAGCAGGACAACCGCTGGTACGACAACGTCTACGCCGGACCCTGGCGCTTCGTCGTCCACGACACCAGCCGGGTGCTCGACTCCGGTCAGTGGCAGGGCGCGCCGTACCGGCAGGACGCGGGCAGCACCTTCCGGCCCAAGGCCGGTGGTTGACATGGGACGGGGCGTGACACGCGGCGGACTGCCGTACGGACCGGACGCGACGGACACCGGGCCCGGCACCGGCGCGCGCCCGGCCGGCCCGCCGAAGGCCGTCGGGATCGCCTGGGCGCTGCTGGGCCTGAACACGCTGGGATCGGCCGGGGCGAAGACCATCTTCCCGATACCCCGCTCCCTGATCCAGATGGTCACCATGGGCTCGCTGGTCGCCGCGTTCGCGCTGGCGCTCGCGGTCAACCGACGGCTGCGCATCCGGCCCAGCGCCTTCGTGTTCCTGCTCACCATGCTGCTGGTGCCGAGCCTCATCGCCAGCCTCCCCATGGCGACCGGGTTCGGCGCGCTGTTCCGCTGCTGCCGGCTGGCGCTCTTCGTCGCCACGCTGTGGCTCCTCAGCCGCTGGTGGGACGGCAGCCTCACGTTCATCCGCTACCACATCCGGATCTACTTCGCCGTCCTCGGCACGGTCGCCGCCGGGCTGGCCATCTCACCGGGCGCGGCCCGGCCCGAGCTGTACGGCGGCCGGCTGGTCGGCGCCCTGTGGCCGCTCACCCCGCCGCAGATCGGCCAGTACTCCGCGGTGATCATCGGGCTCACCGTGCTGCTGCTGCTGGGCCGCAGGACCACCGGGGCGGGCGCCGCGGTGGTCATCGTGCCCTCCTTCGTGTTGCTCGCGCTGAGCCACACCCGCACGGCCACGGTCTGCCTGCTCATCGGGCTGACGCTGGCCAGCCTCTCGCTCCTGCTGACCAGCGCCGCCGCCCGCCGGTTCTTCGCCGGGGCGGTGCTGTGCGCCGCGGTGACCGCGGCGGCGTTCAGCTCCGCGGTGCAGGCGTGGTTCCTGCGCGGACAGAGCAAGGAGAACTTCTCCAGCCTCACCGGCCGGGCCAAGGTCTGGAACGCCCTGCTGGAAGCGCCCCGGACCACCTCCGAGAAGGTGTTCGGCACCGGTCTGGGCGACAAGTCGTTCGACGGGCTGCCGATCGACAACAGCTGGCTGGCCGTCTACAACGAGCAGGGTCTGATCGGCATCTCCCTCGTGGCGACGCTCATCCTCGTCCTGGGCAGCGTCGCCCTGCTGCGCCCCCCGTCGCTGCCGCGAGCCTGTGCGATCTTCCTGATCAGCTTCGTCGCGATCTCGTCGTACACCGAGGCGGGCCTGGGCGACGCCTCGCCGTATCTGCTGCATCTGGCCGTGGCCTCCTCGCTGCTGGCACTGCCCGCCGAGGCCGCGCCCCAGCCGGCGCCCGCGGCCCCGCGGCGGCGGCTCCCGCGCTGGGCCCGGGACAGGAGGTGACCGGAAGCATGCATGTCCTGGTGGTGCACAACCGCTACAACACGACGCAGCCGAGCGGTGAGAACCGGGTCGTCGACCAGGAGGTGGAGCTGCTGCGCGGCGGCGGGCACCGGGTCGAGCTGTTCGAGCGGCGCAGCGACGACATCGCCGCCCGGTCCCTGCTGGGCAAGGCCGCGGTGCCGCTGCTGGTGCCGTGGAACCCCGCGGTCCGTACGGAGCTGGCCGCCCGGCTGCGCACCGAGCGGCCGGATCTGGTGCACGTCCACAACGTCTTCCCGCTGCTGTCGCCCTCCGTGCTGGCCGCCTGCGCCGACGCCGGCGTACCCGCCGTGGCCACCCTGCACAACTACACCCAGATCTGCCCGCCCGGCACCCTGCGCCGGGACGGAAGGCTGTGCACCGACTGCGCGGGATCCGCGCCGCTGCCCGCCGTGCGGCACGGCTGCTACCGGGACTCCCGGCTGGCGACGGTGCCGGTCGCCGTCGGCCTGTCGGTCAACCGGCGGCGGTGGTGGTCCGGCGTGGAGCGGTTCTTCTGCATCTCCGCGGCGCAGCGCGAGGTCCTGGTGCGGTACGGCATGCCCGCCGGGCGGCTGGCGGTGAAGCACAACTTCGTCCCCGAACCGGGCGCCTACCGGGAGCGCGACGGCGAGCACGTGCTCTACCTCGGCCGGCTCGCGGAGGCCAAGGGCGTGCGCCTGCTGATGAACGCCTGGGACCAGCTGGCGGCGGACGGCGGAGTGGGCGTGCCCCTCGTGCTCGCCGGCGCCGGGCCGCTGGAGGGAGAGGTCACCGCCTGGGCGGCGGGCCGGGACGACGTGCGGTACGCCGGCCTGTACGACCCGGCACAGTGCGCGCAGGCCATCGCGCGGTCGGTCGCCGTGGTGGCCCCCTCCCTCTCCCTGGAAACGTTCGGCCTGGTGGCCGTGGAGGCCGCGGCGGCGGGGGTCCCGGCCGTCGCCGCCGCGCACGGCGGCTTCGTCGAACTGGTCGACGACGGGGTGACCGGGCTGCTGCACAAGCCGGGCGACACCGCCTCGCTCACGTCCTGTCTGCGCCGGATCACGGCCGACCCCGTCCGCAACCACGAGATGGGCTGGGCCGCCCGGCGCCGCTACGAACGGGACTTCAGCCCGGCCGTCGGGCTGCAGCGCCTGGAGGACGAGTACCGCACCGCGATCGCGGGGCACTCCGGCGGCGGGCACGGCGCGCCGCCGGCAAGGAAGGGAAACGCTGGCCCGCGGCGGGGCTCCCGCGCGGGCAGGGATGGGGGGAAGTAGATGACAGGATGCCGACTCTGCGGCTCGGCGGCGCTGGCCAGCGTCGTCGATCTGGGGGCGACGCCGCCGTGCGAGAGCTTTCTCGCCGCGGACCAACTCGACCGGCCGGAACCCGCGTACCCGCTGCACCTGCGGGTCTGCACCGACTGCTGGCTGGCCCAGATCCCGCCGCTGATCACGCCCGAGGAGACGTTCACCCAGTACGCGTACTTCTCCTCGTACTCGACCTCCTGGGTGGAGCACGCGCGCAGGTTCACCGCCGACTCCGTGCGGCGCCTCGGCCTCGGCGCGGACTCCTTCGTGGTCGAGGTCGCGAGCAACGACGGCTATCTGCTGAGGCACCTGGTGGACCGGGGGATCCGCTGCCTCGGCATCGAGCCGTCGGTCAACGTCGGCGCCGCCGCGCGGGAGAAGGGCGTGCCGACGCTCACGGAGTTCCTGGACCCGGCCACCGGCGCGGCCGTCCGCGCCGAGCACGGACCGGCCGACCTGGTCGTGGCCAACAACGTGTACGCGCACATCCCCGACGTGGTCGGGTTCACCCAGGGGCTGCGCGCCCTGGTCGCCGACGACGGCCATGTCTCCATCGAGGTGCAGCACCTGCTGACCCTGATCGAGCAGAACCAGTACGACACCATCTACCACGAGCACTTCCAGTACTACACGGTCGCCTCCGCGGCCCGGGCGCTGGCGAGCGGCGGTCTCACGCTCGTGGACGTCGAGCTGCTGCCCACGCACGGCGGCTCCGTCCGGCTGTGGGCGCGGCCGGCCGAGGCCGCGGGTGAGCCCACCCACCAGGTGGCCGACGTGCTGGCCCGGGAGAAGGCCGCCGGGCTGCAGGAGCTGTCCGGGTACACCGAGTTCGCCGCCCGGGTGGCCAAGGTGCGCCGGGACCTTCTGGCCTTCCTCATCCAGGCGGCCGAGCGCGGCGAGACGGTGGTCGGCTACGGCGCGCCCGGCAAGGGCAACACCCTGCTGAACCACTGCGGCATCCGCCCCGACCTGCTGCCGTACACGGTCGACCGCAACCCGTACAAGCACGGCAGGTACACCCCCGGCACCCGGATCCCGGTCCTGCCGCCCGAGCAGATCGCCGCCGACCGGCCGGACTACGTGCTGGTCCTCCCCTGGAACCTGCGGGCCGAGCTGGTCGAGCAGCTGTCCTACGTACACGCGTGGGGCGGCCGGCTGGTGTTCCCCATCCCGGAACTGAGCATTGTCGAGGTCACGTCGTGAAAGAGGTCGCAGCATGAAAGTCGTCCTGTTCTGCGGCGGTTACGGGCTGCGCATGCGCAGCGGATCCGCCGACGACATGCCGAAGCCGATGGCGATGGTCGGCCCGCGTCCGCTGATCTGGCACGTCATGCGCTACTACGCGTACTACGGGCACACGGAGTTCATCCTGTGCCTCGGCTACGGGGCGCACCACATCAAGGACTTCTTCCTCAACTACGAGGAGACGACGTCCAACGACTTCGTGCTGCGCCACGGCCGGACCGAGCTGCTGTCCACCGACATCGCCTCCTGGACGATCACGTTCGCGCAGACCGGCATCGAGTCGCCGATCGGCGAGCGGCTGCGCCGGGTGCGCCACCACCTGGACGGCGACGAGATGTTCCTCGCCAACTACGCCGACGTGCTCACCGACGCCCCGCTGCCGGAGATGATCGACCGGTTCACCCGGCGGGACGCCGGCGCGTCGATGATGGTGGTGCCGCCGCAGTCCTCGTTCCACTGCGTGGACCTGGGCGAGGACGGGCTGGTGGGGGGAATCACCGCGGTCAGCGAGCTGCCGCTGTGGGAGAACGGCGGCTACTTCGTGCTGCGCCAGGAGGTCTTCGACCACATCCCGGAGAACGGTGACCTGGTCGCCGACGGCTGCGCCCGGCTGGCGAAGCGCGGCCGGCTGGTGGCCCACCGGCACCGCGGCTTCTGGAAGCCGACCGACACCGTGAAGGAGCGGGCCGCACTCGACGCCGCCTACGCCCGGGGCGACCGGCCGTGGGCCGTGTGGGAGCGGGACGGCGTCCCGGTGGGGACCGCGTGATCAGGCTCGGGGCCGGGCGCCTGGACCGGATCGCCGCCGTGGGCGCGCACTGCGACGACATCGCCATCGGCGCCGGCGGCACGCTGCTGACGCTGTGCCGGGCGCGGCCCGGCCTGCGCGTCGACGCGCTGGTGCTCAGCGGCGGCGGCAGCGAGCGCGAGCAGGAGGAACAGGCCGCGCTGGCCGCCTTCTGCCCGGGCGCCGACCTGCGCCTGACCGTGCACAAGCTGCCGGACGGCCGGCTGCCCGCGCACTGGGACGAGGCCAAGGCCGTGGTCGAGGAGCTGCGCGGGCGCACCGAACCGGAACTCGTGCTGGCCCCGCGCACCGACGACGCGCACCAGGACCACCGCGGCCTGGCGAAGCTGGTGACCACCGCGTTCCGCGACCACCTGGTGCTGGGCTACGAGATCGTCAAATGGGACGGCGACCTCGGCCGTCCGACGGCGTACCAGCCGCTCACAGCGCAGACCGCCGAACTCAAGGTGCGGCTGCTGCAGGAGCACTACCCCTCGCAGCGGCACCGGCCCTGGTACGACCGCGAGGCCTTCCTCGGCCTCGCCCGCATCCGCGGCATCGAATGCCAGGCGCGCTACGCCGAGGCGTTCGCGGCCGCCAAACTCACACTCGATCTGGGGGGATGAACCGTGCGTGTACTACTGACCGGGCACCAGGGATATCTGGGAACGGTGATGGCCCCGGTCCTGGCCGCCGCCGGGCACGAGGTCGTCGGACTCGACGCCGGCCTGTTCGCCGACTGCCTGCTGGGCCCGGCGCCGGCGGACCCGCCGGGGCACCGGGTGGACCTGCGCGACGTCACGGCCGAGCACGTGGCCGGGGTGGACGCCGTGATCCATCTGGCCGCGCTGTCCAACGACCCGCTCGGATCGCTGGCGCCGGAGCTCACCTACGACATCAACCACCGCGCGTCGGTGCGGCTGGCCCGGCTCGCCCGCGAGGCCGGGGTGCGGCGCTTCCTGTACGCGTCGACCTGCTCGGTCTACGGCGCCTCCGGCGGCGACGCCCTGGTGACCGAGGACGCGCCGCTGCGCCCGGTGACGCCGTACGCGGAGTCCAAGGTGCGGGTGGAGGACGATCTGCACGCCCTCGCCGACGGCGACTTCAGCCCGGTGTACATGCGCAACGCCACCGCCTTCGGCTACTCGCCCCGGCTGCGCGCCGACATCGTGCTGAACAACCTGGTGGGGCACGCGCTGCTGTCCGGCGAGGTGCTCGTGCTCTCCGACGGCACGCCCTGGCGCCCGCTGGTGCACGCCGCCGACATAGCCCGGGCCTTCACCGCCGCGCTCACCGCGCCGCGGGAGGCCGTGCACGACCGGGCGTTCAACATCGGCAGCGAGGCCAACAACGTCACCGTCGCCGAGATCGCCGGCCAGGTCGCGGAGGCGGTGGACGGGGCGAAGGTGGTCATCACCGGCGAGACAGGCGCCGATCCGCGGTCCTACCGGGTGGACTTCTCCCGGTTCCGCGGCGCGCTGCCCGGCTTCGACTGCGAGTGGACCGTCAAGCAGGGAGCGCTCGAACTCGCCGAGGCCTACCGCGGACACGGGCTGACCCGGGAGGACTTCGACCAGCGCTTCACCCGGCTGGCCGTGCTGCGCGCGGCGTCCGAGGCCGGAGCCGTCGACGACACCCTGCGGTGGCGCCGATGACCTCGGCCGGCGAGGAGATGCACGCGCTGGCGGAGCGGCTGTACCCGCTCTGCCGGAGCATCACCGGCGACGGGGTGCGCGCCACCCTGGACGTCGTCGGCGAGTACGTCCCGCTGCGGCTGCACGAGGTGCCGACCGGGACCCGGGTGCTCGACTGGACGGTGCCGCAGGAGTGGAACATCCGCGAGGCGTACATCGCCGACGCCGCCGGCCGGCGGATCGTCGACTTCGCCGCGTCGAGCCTGCACGTGCTCGGCTACAGCGTGCCGGTGTCGCGGACCATGCCGCTGGCCGAACTGCGGGAGCACCTGCACACCCTGCCGGACCATCCCGCCTGGGTCCCCTACCGGACCAGCTACTACCAGCCGCAGTGGGGGTTCTGCCTGGCCCAGGACACCCTGGACGCGATGCCGGACGGCCCGTACGAGGTGCGCGTCGACTCCACGCTCGCGGACGGCCACCTCACCTACGCCGAGCACGTCGTCCCCGGCCAGGTCGCCGACGAGGTGATCGTCTCCTGCCATGTCTGCCATCCGTCGCTGGCCAACGACAACCTGGCCGGCATCGCGGTGGCGGTGTTCCTGGCCCGGGCGCTGGCGGAGCAAACGCCCTGGTACACCTACCGGTTCGTCTTCGCGCCCGGCACCATCGGGGCGATCACCTGGCTGGCCCGCAACGCGGAGCGGATCGAGCTGGTCAAGCACGGGCTGGTGCTGGCCTGCGCCGGCGACCGGGGCCGGCTGACGTACAAGCAGAGCAGGCGCGGCGACGCGGAGATCGACCGGGTGATGAGCCACGTGCTCACCGCATCCGAACGCCCGCACCACGTCACCGGGTTCACCCCGTACGGCTACGACGAACGGCAGTACTGCTCACCCGGGTTCGACCTCGGCGTCGGCTCGCTCAGCAGGACCCCGTACGCCGGCTACCCCGAGTACCACACCTCGGCTGACGACCTGGACTTCATCTCCGCGGAGGCCATGGCGGACACGCTCGCCGTGTGCCGTGAGGCGTTCGCCGTGCTGGACCGCAACCGGCGGTACGTCAATCTGAGCCCGTACGGCGAACCGCAGCTGGGCCAGCGGGGGTTGTACGACTCGCTCGGCGGCCGCAGCGACACCAAACAGGCTCAGCTGGCGATGCTCTGGGTGCTCAACCTCTCCGACGGCGAGCACAGTCTGCTGGACGTCGCCGAGCGGTCGGGGCTGCCCTTCGATACCGTCGCCGCCGCGGCCGACGCCCTGCACGGCGCGGGGCTGATCAAGGCGTGACGGGGATGACCACCGAGAGGGGGGCGACTTCGGCGGCCTCGGGCCGACACGCCAGGCGGACCGCCTGGCCGCCGGCCGGATCCTCCCGGCGTGCGGCGCGACCGTCGCCTGCGCCTTCGGCCCGCCCCGCCCAGCGGACCGGCAAGCGGGCCATGGCCGGACGGATGTCATGGGGACTGGCCGACCAGGCAGTGTGCAGCCTGAACAACTTCGCGGTGGGGGCCTATGTGGCCCGCTCGCTGGGGACGGTGGCGTTCGGCGTGTTCACCCTGGCCTGGGTGACCTACGGCGTGGTGCTCAACGTCTCCCGCGGGCTGGCCACCGATCCGCTCGTGGTGCGGTTCAGCGGTGTGCCCGCCTGGGCCTGGCGCCCGGCGGCAGCCCGGTCGACGGGTACCGTGATCGGCATCGGCGGCGTTCTCGGCGCGGCATGCCTGGTGGTCGGACTGGGTCTTGACGGCCCGGTGGGGCCGGCGTTCACCGCCCTCGGCGTCGTGCTCCCGGGGCTGCTGCTGCAGGACGCCTGGCGGTACTCGTTCTTCGCCGCCGGCGCCGGACGAAAGGCGTTCACCAACGACATCCTGGCGAGCCTCGTGATCGTCCCACTCCTCGTGCTCGCTGCCCGTACGAGCAGCGTGGCCCCCTTCGTCTTCGCCTGGGGCGGCGCCGCCGCCGTGGCCGCGGCGTACGGCTGCCTGCAGTCCCGCATCCGGCCCCGGCCGGGCGCGGCGCGCGAGTGGATCCGCGAGCAGCGCGACCTCGGCTACCGGTACCTGGTCGAGAACGTCAGCCTCAGCGGCTCGGCCCAGCTGAAGGCGTACGGGCTCGGCGCGATCATCGGGGTCAGCGCGGTGGGTACGGTCCGGGGCGCCGAGCTTCTGATGGGCCCGTTCCTCGCGGTGCTCATGGGGCTCTCGCTGGTCACCGTCCCGGAGGCGGCACGGGTGCTGCGGCGGGCCCCGCACCGGCTGTGGATCTTCTGCCTCGTGCTCGGCTGCGGCCTCGCCGCCACCGCGCTGCTGTGGGGCGGAGTCCTGCTGCTGGTTCCGGACGGGGTCGGCGAGCATGTGCTCGGCCAGGTCTGGCTCCCTGCCTCTCAGCTCATCGTGCCGGCCTCGCTCGGCGTCGCGGGCGCCGGCCTCGGCATCGGTGCGGCGGCCGGTCTGCGCGCACTCGCCGCGGCCAGGCGCAGTCTGCGCTGCCAGCTGTTCGCCTCCGCCTGCTACCTCGGCGGCGGGCTCGGCGGGGCGGTCGTGGCCGGCACCGTCGGCTCCGCCTGGGGCCTCGCCGCCGCCACCTTCAGCAGCTCGGCCGTGTGGTGGCTGTACCTGCGGTCCGCGCTGCGCGAGCGCAACCTGAACTCCATCGGCAAAGTGAGGACGTCATGACCGCGCAACCCCGGCTGAGCATCGGCCTGCCCGTCTACAACGGCGAGGAGTACCTCGCCGAGTCGCTGGACGCCCTGCTCGGCCAGACCTACGAGGACTTCGAACTCGTCATCTCCGACAACGCCTCGACGGACGGGACGCAGGACATCTGCCGCCGGTACGCCGCGAAGGACCCGCGCATCCGCTACCTCCGGCTGTCCCGGAACGTCGGCGCCACCCCGAACCACAACCGGGTGTTCGCCGAATGCCGCGGCGAGCTGTTCAAATGGGCCTCGCACGACGACCTGTACGGCCGGGACCTGCTGCGGCTGTGCGTCCAGGCGCTGGACGAGCGCCCGGAGATGATCCTCGCGCACACCGGCCAGGCGGTCATCGACGGCGACGGCAAGGTGAAGGTCCCCTACACGTACGGGCTCGCCACCGACTCGCCGCTCCCGCCGGTGCGCTTCCGCAGCATGCTGTTCGAGCCCGGCGGCGACGACTTCTACGGGGTGATCCGGGCCGACGTGCTGCGCCGGGTGAGACCGATGGACAGCTACCACCACGCGGACCGCACGTTCGTCGCCGAACTCGGCCTGTACGGGCCCTTCCACCAGGTTCCGGAGCTGCTGTACTTCCGCCGCGACCACCCCACCCGCGCCGAGCGCGCGAACCCGTCCAAGCGCGCCCGGTGCGTCAACCTCGACCCGCGCCGGGCGGGCCCGCTGCACCCGACGCCCCGGTTGCTCGCCGAATACGTCTGGGGTTTCGTGTCGGCGATCCGGCGGGCGCCGCTGTCACCCGCCGACCGGCGCGCCTGCTACCGCCACCTGGCCGCGTGGCTGGCGAGCCGGTCCCGGCCGGGCAGCGGCGAGCGGGTCGAGGACCGCGCGCCGGTCGAGCCGGGCGGGCTCACGGTCTCGGTCGACGATCTGGTCGCCGGGCGTGAGGGGAGGCGGGCATGACGGCTGCCCGGGGCGGGGAGGCGGGGGTGACCGCCGAGCGGGGCGGGGAGGCGGGCAAGTCCGCTGCCCGGGTCGGGGTGTTCGGGCTGCTCGGGTCCGGCAACCTCGGCAACGACGGGTCGCTGGAGGCCGTGCTCCGCTATCTGCGCGCCGCGCACCCCGAGGCCGTCGTGGACGCGCTGTGCGGCGGACCCGAGGCCGTCACGAGCCGGTACGGCATCCCCGCGACGCGGCTGCACTGGTACCGCGGGGAGTACCGGACCGCCTCGCGAGCGGGCGCGGTCGCGGCGAAGGGCCTGGGCAAACTCGTCGACCCGTTCCGTACCGCCGCCTGGGTGCGCCGCCACGACGTGGTGATCGTGCCCGGCATGGGCGTCCTGGAGGCCACGCTCCCGCTGCGCTGGTGGGGCTTCCCGTACTCGCTGTTCCTGCTCTGCGCGTCCGGCCGGCTGCTCGGCACCCGGATCGCGCTGGTCGGCGTCGGCGCCGCCCCGATCGGCAACCGGCCCACCCGGACCCTGGTGCGCTGGTCGGCACGGCTGGCCGCGTACCGCTCGTACCGGGACGCCCCGTCCCGCGAGGCGATGCGGGCGATGGGCGTGGACACCGCGCGCGACGAGGTGTATCCGGACCTCGCGTTCTCCCTCCCGGCGCCGAGCGCTCCTTCGGGCCAGGGCGGCACCGTCTGCGTCGGCGTCATGGCCTTCC
The DNA here is from genome assembly GCF_040680895.1 of Streptomyces sp. NPDC051940. Classification (NCBI taxonomy): domain Bacteria; kingdom Bacillati; phylum Actinomycetota; class Actinomycetes; order Kitasatosporales; family Streptomycetaceae; genus Streptomyces; species Streptomyces sp. NPDC051940. The sequence continues at coordinate 58,174 of NZ_JBFAXR010000021.1, forward strand.
ACGGCGGCAACGACGACCGCGCCCGGGCCGAGGAGATCCACCGGCGCTACCTCGAGCAGACGATCCGCTTCGTCCGCGCGCTTGCCGCGGACGGCAGAGCCGTCCGGCTGCTCAGCGGCGACGGCGTCGACGCGCCGGTGGTCGCCGCGATCCTCGACGCGGTGGACTCGCCGCTGGTCACCGCCGCCGAACCGGCCTCGCTGGCCGACCTGATGAAGGAGATGGCCGCCGCGGACACCGTGGTCGCGACCCGCTACCACAACCTGATCTGCGCGCTGAAGACCGGCACACCGACCCTCGCCCTCACCTACGCGGCCAAGAGCGAGGCGCTCATGGCCGGTATGGGGCTGGGGGAGTACTGCCACCCGGCCCGCGAGGTCGACGCCGACCGGCTGCTCGAGCAGTTCCGGGCGCTGGAGCAGCGGTCCGCGGAGCTGCGCCGCACCCTCCCCGTACGCACCCTCGACGCCGCCCGGCGCCTCGAGGACCAGTTCACCGCGCTGACGGCCGCCCTGTTCCCGTCGGCCGGCCACGCCCACGCCACCCGGGAGGCCTCATGAAAGCGACCGGAGTCCCCGCGATCGAGGGCGCCTACCTCTTCGAGCCCACGCCGTACGCCGACGAACGCGGCTTCTTCTGCCGCACCTTCGACGCCGACGTCGTCCGCTCGGTGGGCCTGGACCCGCACGCCTTCGTCCAGGACAGCGTGTCCCGCTCGGTCCGGGGCGTGCTGCGCGGTCTGCACCTGCGCTCCGGCGCCGGCGAGGCCAAGCTGGTGCGGTGCTCGTACGGGCAGATCTTCGACGTCGTCGTGGATCTGCGGCCCGGCTCGCCGACGTACCTGGGCCGCGCCTTCTTCGAACTGTCCGGCGAGACGCAGCAGACCCTGTACATCCCGGCGGGATGCGCGCACGGCTTCCAGGCGCTGACCGAGACCGCCGACACCTCGTACCGGATCGACCGCCCGCACGATCCGGCCGAGGACGTGACGATCGCCTTCGACGACCCGGAGCTCGCCATCCCCTGGCCGCTGCCGGTCGTATCGATGTCCCGGCGGGACCGGGAGGCGCCGAGCCTCGCCGAGGTCTTGAAGCGAAGAGATTGACCTGAAGAGAAAGCTGAAGAGAGAGAGTTGAGGTCGGCGTGGACATCGAAGAGCTCACCCTGCCCCAGTCCCGGCGCGCGAACCAGCGGCTGCACGCCCTGGTCCCCGGTGGCGCGCACACCTACGCCAAGGGCGACGACCAGTACCCCGAGAACCTGGCCCCGGTCATCAGCCACGGCCGCGGTGCCGAGGTGTGGGACATCGACGGCAACCGCTACCTCGAGTACGGCTCCGGCCTGCGGTCGGTGAGCCTCGGCCACGCCCATCCGCGCGTGACGGAGGCGGTGCGGCGGGAACTCGACCGCGGCAGCAACTTCGTACGGCCGTCGATCGTCGAACTCGAGGCCGCGGAACGCTTCCTGGCCACGGTGCCGACCGCCGAGATGGTGAAGTTCGCGAAGAACGGCTCCGACGTCACCACCGCCGCGGTGCGCCTCGCCCGTGCCGCCACCGGGCGCCGGCGGGTGGCCATCTGCGCGGACCATCCGTTCTTCTCCGTGGACGACTGGTTCATCGGCACCACGCCGATGTCCGCCGGCGTGCCCGCCGAGACGACCGAGCTCACCGTGGCGTTCCCGTACGGGGATCTCGCCGCCACGGAGCGGCTGCTCGCCCGGTACGGGGACGACATCGCCTGCCTGATCCTCGAACCCGCGGCCCACGCCGAGCCTCCACCCGGATACCTCGCCGGGCTGCGTGAACTCGCCGACCGGTACGGCTGCCTGCTGGTCTTCGACGAGATGATCACCGGCTTCCGCTGGTCCGAGGCGGGCGCCCAGGGCCTGTACGGAGTCGTCCCCGACCTCTCCACGTTCGGCAAAGCGCTGGGCAACGGGTTCGCCGTCTCCGCGCTGGCCGGGCGCCGCGAGCTGATGGAGCTGGGCGGGCTGCGGCACTCCGGCGACCGGGTGTTCCTCCTGTCCACCACCCACGGTGCGGAGACGCACTCCCTGGCGGCCGCGATGGCCGTGCTCACGACCTACGTCGAGGAGGGGATCACGGCGCGGCTGCACGCCCTCGGCGAGCGGCTGGCGGCCGGTGTCCGGGACGTCGCGGCCGGTATGGGCGTCGGCGACCACGTCGTGGTCCGGGGCCGGGCCAGCAACCTGGTCTTCGCCACCCTCGACGAGAACCGGCAGCCGTCGCAGGAGTACCGCACCCTGTTCCTGCGCCAACTCCTCGCGGGCGGGGTGCTGGCCCCGTCGTTCGTGGTGAGCAGCGCGCTCGAGGACGCCGACATCGACCGCACCGTGGAGGTCGTGGCGCGGGCGTGCGCGGTGTACCGCAAGGCGCTTGACGCCGCCGACCCCACCCCCTGGCTGGCCGGGCGACCGGTGAAGCCCGTGTTCCGCCGCCGGGCGTGACGTGCTGTCAGGGGCGCTCTCGGCTACGGGCGTCGGCCGCCCGGTCGATGAGCCAGGCGGTCACCGGTACCACCGCCAGTGCGGTGCACCAGCCGCCGAGGACGTCGGTCGGGTAGTGGGCGCTCAGGGCGACCTGGGCCCAGCCCATGGCGGCGCCGCCGGCCAGCCCCGCGGCGAACACGAGGAGTGTGCCGGCCGTCCTGCCGAGGCCGAGTCGGCCGGCCACGAGGAGCGCCCCCGCAAGGGCGAGCGCGGTGATGAAGGCGGTGTGCCCGCTGGGGTAGGACTCGTGGACGCCGTGGATGGTGCGCCCCACGAGGGACTTGAGCAGCATCGTCGTACCCACGGCCAGTCCGGCGCCGGCGACGACGAGCACCGCCGCCCGGGGGCGGCGCAGCAGCAGGCAGGCCGCCACGGCGGCCGCGACGAGGGCGGCCGCTCCGTTCGGCTCGCCCCAGTAGTCCATGGCCAACGCGACGTCCCGCCACGGGCCTTGCACGGCGTCCGCGTCCGTCGGCTGTATCCACGCGTCCACCGCGCCGGCCTTGCTGTCGCCGGCGTAGAGGACCCCGAGCACGAGCACCAGCAGCGCGGCGAGGGCCGAGATCGGACCCAGCCACGCGACCAGCGGGGCGGGCAGCACGGTCCGGCCGGCCGTGCGCGGCGTCGTGCGTAGCGGGATTACGTCGCCGCCCCCCTCTGCGTCAGCGAGTTGGTTCGCTGTCCCCCAGCGAATCGCAGCGTACAACGGGCCGCGGGTCCTTGGTCCGTCCTTCACCGAATTCGGCTGCTATTGACCGGCTACAGTGGATTTGCCGCGGGGGACAGGGGGGACCTTTCCCGCAGAACTCTGGGGGGAGTCGCATGCGGACCACCGACCGACTGCTGGCCGTATCCGTCGCACGGGGGCGCCCCGGTCCAGACGCCGTCGGCACCCGGCTGGGACCCGGGGACACCGTCGCCGTGGTGCGCGTGCCGCACGACCACGCCTACGCCGAGCCGTCCGCCGACGATCTGCGCGGCCGGATCCTGAGCGGCAAGGGGCTCGCCGAACTGGCCGCGCCCTACGCCGCCGTGGCGGCCGAGGAGGGCGCCGTGACCGTGGCCGCGGACGCCCTGGGCCTGCGGCAGACGTACGGCGTGCAGGGTGACGGCTGGGCCGCCGTCGGGACCTCCGCCCGCGCCCTGGCCCGGCTGGCCGGTGCCCCGCTGGACCACTCGGCGCTCGGCGGCTACCGGCTCTGCGGGCACTTCCTGCAGGCCGACACGGCCTTCACCGGGGTCCGCAGGCTGCGCGCCGGACACCGGTGGCGGCTGGCGGACGGCCGGCTCACCGAACTCGCGGGCCCCGCCGGGGAGACGGCGACCGTCGCCGTGCACTCCGTGGACGACGCGGTGCGCGACGTCGCGGCGCTGCTGCGCGGCTCGTTGGAGCGGCTGCTCGACGAACACCCCGACGCGGTGCTCGAGCTGTCGGGCGGCCTGGGCAGCCGGTTGATCCTCGCCGCCGTCCCGCCGGCCCGCCGCGCGGGGCTGCGGGTACTCACCCTGCGCGGCGCGGGGACCGGGGACGCCGAGGTGGCCGGGCGGCTCGTCGCCCGGTACCGAATGCGCCACCAGGTGATCGACACGGCCCGGCTGGGGCGGCTGGTCCCGTCCGACGTGCATCGGCTGGTCAACGGCGCGTCGCTGCGTTACGAGCAGATCCACGACCTCGTCCGGCTCGCCCTGCTCGACTGGGTGGAGCGGCAGACCGACTCCGGCCCGCGCGTCGGCGCCTGGGGCGGCGAGCTGCTGCGCGGCCCCGGCTACGCGAGGCAGCCCGCCGCCCCGCGGGTCACCGCCGAACTGGTCGAACGCTTCGCGGAGTCGCGCCTCTTCACCCGGGACGCGTTGGACGGGGCGGCCCTCGACCCGCGGCTCGTCGCCGAGTCCCGGCGGGAGACGGTACGGCGGCTGCAGGACGTGTTCGCCGGCTTCGGGGGCGACTGGCTGCGGGCCACCGACGCCTACCACGCGCAGGTACGCCTCCCGCCCGTCACGGGCTCGACGCTCACCGCCGCGAGCCTGGACCACCGCGTCCTGGCCCCGCTGCTGGACCCGCGCCTGCTGGCTGTCGCCGACGCCCTGCCCCCTTCCGCCAAACGCGGCTCACGCTTCATCGCCCGCGTACTGACGTCCCTGGACCCGGAACTGGCCGCCGCACCCCTGGACTCGGGCACCAGACCACGCACGCTCACCCACCCGCTGGCCAAGCTCCTCACCACCCGCAGACGCGCTCAACCAGGCGCCCACGGCGCCGCCCCCACACTCACCGCCGCCCTACTCGCCCACTGGCGCGCCACGCCGGGTCTGCTCGACCCGCTCTTCGCCACGGACCTGGTCTCGGCACGCTGGCTCCAGGACGCCCTGGACGCCCGAACCGATCCGCGACAGGCCACGGTGGCGTACCTGGCCCTGCTGGAAGCGGCGCTCACGGAGAGCTGACGTGGTACTCAGACCGCGTTTGAGATCTGCCGTGCCGTGATGCCGGCGGGGTCGTTGCGCTCAGTGTGAGTGGTTCTGGGATGGGTATCCGTCGGACCTGACGCATGGGCAGTGGGCGCTGGTGGAGCCGTTGCCGCCCCCGGCGCGAGTGGGGCCGAAGCATGGTCGGCGGGAGAAGCACCCGCGGCGGCGGATCGTGGAGTCCGACCTGTCAAGTGGCGCCGAAGATCCTCTTGGTCGATATGCGTTGGTCAGCTGGGTCGAGGGCGGGGAGACTCAGGTGCTGTGAACATGGGGATCTCTGGTTTCGAGCCGTCCTTCCTGATCGGGGTCGACGCGATTCGGCAGGTGCACGGATCACGCCTGGCGACGCTCATCGGCAGGCGGCTGACGCGGTTCGGGCTGGTGCGGTTCGTCGAGGACGGGGACTGGTTCGCCGACTGCCCGGTGGTACTGGACTTCGACGGTGTCCAGGTGGAGGTCTGCCACTGGAAGTTCGACGAGCTCTCGATCGGCTGGGACACGATTGACACCGCGGCGACCATCACGGGCTGGGAGTGGGTCGAACTCACGCCCCAGTGGTCTCATGATGATGAACGCCTCGAACCGTTCGTCGGTCAGCAATTGTGCGAGGTCACGCTCCTCGAATGGCGGCCGGCCGACCATGACCTGGCGGCTGGAACCGTGGCGGTGGAGTTCGTCTTCGCCAGCAGCTGTCTGCGGATCGTCAACGGCCTCGACGAAAACCGTATCGAGGTTGGTGCGGCCCACACGGATTACGTCCGACACAGGCTGGGCCGCTGAGCACTACTGCTCGGCGGGTTTCCGGTTGATCTCGATGACCGGCAGCACGGTGGCCTGGGCTGGGATGCCGATCTGCCGGGGAGTTGGCCCGGCTGGTGTCGGGATGTCGCGAGGCGGAGCCGAGCGCGGGCCTGATCGACTCGCAGTCCGTCCGCACCGCCGACACCGTTCCCGCCGCCACCAAGGGCTTCGACGCCGGCAAGAAGGTGAAAGGCTCCTCGCTCACTTCATGAACGCAATCACCAGCGGGTCCGACTCCGGCGCGATGTAGTCGTATGTCGGGGAGTCGACGTGGCAATGACCGCTTGTATCAGCCTCGGAGGCGAAGCCCTCGATGTTGTCAGCGAGGAGATCGAGAGCTTCCCGCGCTCCCTGGACCCTCAGGATCTGGGCTTCCGTGACGATCGAAACGGTGGCCCGCTCTGGGTCCTCCTGGAACGCGATCTCGGACAGCGACCTCTCGTAGGGAAAGGGGCGCCGGTTCTCCGAGAGATCACAGCTTCCGGCCTTCCCCCGCAGCAGCTGCCCGAACGCCAGCAGCCCTTGACGCGTTCCGGAGAGCTCGAGCTCTCTGGTTTCCCCGCTGTACAGAACCTGCAACATCACATCCCCTCCAACCTGCCGATCGTACCGAGCACCAAGAGGGGATCGTCCTGCCGGCCCTCTCGCCCTTGGTCGGTCTACGGCTCTACCGCAGATCTCACACGCGGTCTCAGTGCTCCCGGACTCCGCATTCGGCACGGTAGAGCACGGCGTCGCCCGGGATCGTCCCGGACGGGACTCGGCCGAACTCCGCGTATGCCTCGCCGGAGGCGTCGGCCAGGAGCTCGTCAACGTGGATTACCGGGTGTCCGAGGGCAGCGCTGCTGTGCAGCTCGGCCTGGACTGGGGTGCTGAACGGCGCCCCCTCCAGCATCGCCCAGGCGGAGATTCCGTCGGGTCGGACCCCGATCTCCTCGACGGTGAGCCTCCAATGGGCATCGGCCTCCGCCATCAGGTCCTTGCCGTAGCGGCGGTTGTGGCCCATCACCACCTCGCGCCGCTCGCGGACGACGCTCGCGATCGCGCAGCACAGCGGGACGTCCCTGCCCCGAGTAGTGTCCACGCGTCCGTATCCGGCGGGCGGAACCATGAACAAGGAGTCAGCAACAAGCTCCAAGGCAGCATCCCTGATGCGGGGCCGCTGCCCGTGTTCCACGAGCTCCAGCAGGAACGGCGCGGCCGTGTAGGCGGCCGGGAAGACCATGCCGCTGTGAGCAGAGATGACGCCCTCGGCCAGCCCGCCGGCGGCGTCGGTGATCTGGTTGTAGCTGGTCCCGGCCGCCAGCTTCTTCAGGTTCTCGGCAACCAGCTCGGGACGGGAACAGGGGTCGTTTGGCAAGGCGGGTATCGCCGACCAGTCCACGGCATCCACGGCGGCTACGAACACGGCGTCATTGTTCATCCGGGCGCGCCGCAGGTCCACTCGATTGGTGGTGCCCACGCTCTCCTGCTGTGAGGCCCGTCAGCTGACCTTGTTGCCGTACATCTCGCCGAGCGGGTCCGCGAGCAGTTCCAGGCGGGCGCCGTCGGGGTCGCGGAAGTAGAGGGAGACCTCGCTTTCCAGCTGGTACTCGACGCCCGCGGCGTCCAGTCGGCCGCGTAGGTGCTTCCAGCGTGCGGGCTCGACGGAGATCGCGAGGTGGTGCAGGCCGCCGAGGACCTCCGCGTACGGGCCGAGGTCGAGGCCGGGGAGGTCGAAGAAGGCGAGGAGGTTGCCGTTGCCCACGTCGAAGAAGAAGTGCGTGGAGCCCGGGTAGTCGCGGTTCTCGATGACCTCCGTGAGGGGGAACTCCAGGAGTCCCTGGTAGAAGCGGATGGTCTGCTCGACGTCGGAGGAGAGCAGGGCGACGTGGTGCACGCCCCGGGCGGAGCTGGGCGGGCGCCCGGCGGACAGGTACGCCGCGCGCAGGCGGTCGCGCTCGGCGGCGAGAGCGGTCAGATCCCGGTCCATGGACGGCTCCTCGGTGGTGCGTGTCGCGGGGGTGGTCCCCCGGGAGCCTTCCCGGGGGACCCGCGTCGTCAGTCCACCAGTTTCCCGGGATGGTTCAGCGGAACGCGGAGGATCGCCGTGTCGCTGTTGTCCGGGACGCTGTCCTTGTCGCCGTTGCTGGTGGTGAGCCACAGATCGCCGTCCGGGGTGGGCTCGACGGTGCGCAGCCGGCCGTAGGTGCCGGTGAAGTACGCCTCCGGCGTGGTCGTCGTGTCGCCGGTGATCCGCATCCGCCAGAGCTGGGTGCCCCGCAGCGCCGCCACGTACAGGGTGTCGTCGACGATCGCCAGCCCGCTGGGGGAGGCCGCGGACACCGCCCAGGTGCGGACCGGGGCGATGAACGTCGGGTCGCCGCAGTCCCCGGAGGTCCCCTCGCACACCGGCCAGCCGTAGTTGCCGCCGCGGCGGATGAGGTTCATCTCGTCCATCACGGAGTTGCCGAGCTCCGCCTGCCAGAGCCGGCCGCGCGAGTCGAAGGCCAGCCCCTGGACGTTGCGGTGGCCGTAGCTCCAGACGTACGAGCCGGGGAACGGGTTGTCCGCCGGGACCGAACCGTCCGGCTCCAGGCGGAGGATCTTGCCGTTGAGGGAGTGCAGGTCCTGGGCGTTGGCGGCGCGCTGGGCGTCGCCCGTGGCGGCGTACAGCTTGCCGTCCGGGCCGAAGCGCAGCCGGCCGCCGTCGTGGAACTTGTTGCGCGCGATGCCCGTGAGCAGCACCTCGCGGGTGGTGAGGTCGAGCGTGCCGTCGGTGTACTTGATCCGCACGATCCGGTTGTCGGTCGCCGTGGTGTGGAACAGGTACACCCAGTGGTCGGCCGCGAAGTCCGGGGAGAGCTCCAGGCCCAGCAGACCGCCCTCGCCGTCGGTGGCCTGCGCGTCGGGGACGGTGCCGGCGACCGTGCGGCCGCCGTCGGGGGTGACGCGTACGACGCGGAAGGAGTCCCGCTCGGCGGTCAGCGCCGAGCCGTCGGGGAGGAAGGCCATCCCCCAGGGAACGTCGGTGCCCCGGGTGACCTGGGTGACCTCGCCCACGGCGTCCACTCCGGTGCGGGTGGACGCCGTCACCGGCTCGCTCAGCGGGGAGAGGTTGCGCGCGCCGTCCGCGGCGCGGACGGTGAACGTGCCCTCCGTCTGCGGCGGCAGTCCGTGGATGGTGACTTCCGTGCCGGTGGCCGTGGCGATCTGCAGGCCGTCGCGGAAGACGGTGTAACCGGTGACCGCGACGTCGTCCGTCGCCGGCTCCCAGGCGAGGGTGACGCTGTTGGCCGTGGCGCCGGGGGAGTGCGGGGCCCCGGGGGCCGTGGGGGCGGTGGTGTCGGTGCGGGTGGTGGTGGCCCAGACGGTGTTGCCGGCCTGCGAGACGTTGCCCGCCGCGTCGCGGGCGTTGACGTAGAAGCCATAGGAGGTGCTGGGGCTGAGGCGGGTCATGTTGGTGCTCAGCTGGGTGCCGTCGACGGACTTCACGAACTGGCCCTGCTGGTAGATGTCGTACGCCGTCACGCCGACGTTGTCGTCGGCGGGCTCCCAGGCCAGGGCGACCGAGGTGGCGGTCGCCGCGGTGCTGCGCAGCGGGCCGGGCGGGGTGGGCGGTTCGTGGTCGGCGATGCCGGGGGTGCCGTAGACCTTCAGCTCGGCCAGGGCGTAGCCCTTGTCGGGCAGGCAGGCGGCGTCGGCGTACAGGCGCAGATGGCGGCCGTAGCCGGTGACGTCGATGTCCTCGGTGCCGCCCGTGCCGTCGGTGGTGCGGTGGATGTCCTGCCAGTAGGCGCCGTCGGGGGAGGTCTGCAGGGTGTGGGCGGCCGCGCAGCCGTCCTGCCACTGGAGCTGCACATGGTTGATGGTCGACATCGCGCCGAGATCGACGGAGATCCACTGGTGCGGGCCGGTGGTCTCGCCGCGCCAGGCGGTGGCGGGGTCGCCGTCGACCGCGGCGGCGGCCGTCGTGGACGCGCTCAGCACGCTCGACGCGGAGGCGGGGCGGCCCTGCGAGAGCGGAGGGTCGGCCGCCCGGGCCTGGTGGACCGGCGCGGTGACCAGGGCTGCCGCCAGCGCGGCTGTCAGCAGTGCGGGGCGAGCGGGGGAGCGGCGCGGGGGCATGGCTCTCTCCTCGAGTCGGCAGGGCGGCACGGCGCAGCGTGTCATCGTGGGAGGGGTGCGTCAAGCGCTTACTCATATACGGGTTGAGCTAGGGGTCTGTTTGAGAAATCGTTTCCTCAGCGGATCGCGATCAGCGAGTGGTGTGCGGCGTCGTAGGGTTCCCGGTATGGAAACGCGAGTGGTCGACAACGTGGAGAAGTCCCGGTACGAGGTGTACGAGGGGGAGGAGCTGGCGGGGTTCACCCTCTACCGGCGTGGGGAGGGCGTCATCGCCTTCACCCACACCGAGATCGGGGAGGCGTTCGGCGGCCGGGGCCTGGCCGGGAAACTGGCGCGGACGGCGCTGGACACCGCGCGGGCCGAGGGGGTGGCGGTGCTGCCGTACTGCCCGTTCTTCGCGGGATGGATCGCCAAGCACCCCGACTACGCGGACCTGGTACCGGCGGAGAAGCGGGCCGATTTCGGCCTCTAGGTGGCGGGCTTTCGCTGATCGTCGGGCGGCGGACACCGGGATGTCGTCCGGATGGGGCATACCTCTTGCGGGAACCCGACCGCGAGGAGGATCGCCCTATGGCACTCGCACCGCCCCCCGCGCTTCGACGGCAGTCGCTGCACCGGCTGCTGTGTCTGCTTCCGCTCGGCGTCATCGGCGGCTGGGTGGCCGCCCATTGGGCGCTGCTGATGGCCGGCGGCCGCGAGCTGATGGCCGCCGACCGCGGCTGGCTCCTCGCGGCGGTCGTGATCACCGGGCTGTGCTGGGTGCCCATCTGTCTGACCAGGCAGGGCACGATCCTCGAACGGCTGCCCGCCGGTCGGCTGTTCGCCTCGCAGGTCGCGGCGGGGACCGCGAACCACGTACTGCCGGCGGGCATCGGCGCCCACGCCGTCACGCTGCGCTTCTTGACCCGGTGCGGGATACCCCTCGCCCGGTCGTCGGCCTCGCTGGCGCTGTACTCGCTGGTGGAGCCGGTCGCCCGGATCACGCTGCTCCTGATGCTGGTCGCCGCCTTCCCGGACGCGCTCTCGCTGGAGGGGCTGGCGCCGGACGGTACGGCGCTGGCGGTGGTGTTCGCCGCGCTGGCTGCCGTGGCGGCCGTGCTTGTGGCGGTGGTGCGCTCCGTTCCTCGCATACGGCGGATGGTGGGCGGTTTCCTGCGGGTGGCGATGACCGACGCCCGGGCGGTGCACGCGCGTCCGTCGCGGGCGCTGGCGCTGTGGGGCGGCGCGTTCGCCTTCCCGGCGCTGCAGGCGTCGGTGCTGGTGACCGTGGCCCGGGCGATGGACGTCCCGGTGCCGTCGATCGACGTGGCCATCGCCTACCTCGCCGCGAGCGTGGTGGCCGGCGGCATCCCCACCCCGGGCGGCATCGGCTCGGTGGACGCGGCCCTGGCGGTGGCCCTGGTCGCCGCGGGCTCCCCCCTCACCCTGGCCACGGGCGCGGTCCTGGGCTTCCGCATCATCACGGCGTGGCTGCCCCTGCTACCGGGCGCCTTGGTCCTGGGGGTACTGGTGCGCCGCAAGGTCCTGTGACGCAGGGGACGGTATGGCCCGGCCGGTGCGCGGTGCGCGGTGCGCGGTGCGCGGTGCGCCTGCCCGGCGCCGGTGCCGTTGGTGTCCGGTGCCCCGGCGCCGCGACGGGGCAGTGGCTGGGATGGGCAGTGGGCGTCGGGGCGGGGGGAGTGGTGCCGGGAAGGGCAGCGTGGGCCGAGACGGGGGTAGGCGTTGGGGCGAGGGCGAGGGCGAGGGCGAGGGCGAGGGCGAGGGCGAGGGCGAGGGCGTCGGGACGGGAGCGTGGCCGGGACGGGCAGCGGGTAGTGGCGAGCCGGGAGCGGGAGACCGGAGCCCTGAGTTGCAGGCCCTGAGTCGCGGGTGTCCCCTCGGCCCCGAGCCCCGCCCAAGCCCGAGCTCGAATCCGGAGCCGCAGGACGCGAACCTTGAGCCCTGACCCCTGTGGCCCAGGCCATGAGCCCTGACCCCGAGCCACCGGCCCCGTCTCCCCGCGCTCCGGAACTCACGGTCGCGTCCGGCGGAGGGCCTGAGTTGCCCCAGGTCCTCCACCGGACGCCGTTCCCCCGGCCGGGGCGTCAGCCGCGCTTCCAGAAGGGGCGGGGGCGGTCGCCCTCCGGGGAGGTGCCGTCTCCTGGGTCGCCGGGTGTGCCGACGAGGGCGGTGAGCAGGGTGACCGTTCGCGTCCACAGGGCCTCGAGGTCCTTCTGCGGCTGCTCCGCGTCCCGCAGTTCGCGGGCCAGTTCGGCCAGTTCCGCATAGCGGGCCTGGTCCGGGCCGCCGGCGCCCGGGGTGAGCAGGGCCGACAGCCGCGTGCCGAGGTCGGCGAGGGAGCGGCGGCGCTCCACCGCGGACGACGCCTCCGCTGCCTTCAGCCGCGCCAACTCCTCCCTGAGCAGTGGCCGCAGGTCCAGCCCGCTACCAGCCTGTGCCGGCGCCGCCGCCGGACGGCCCCGGTGCATCGCCGCCCGGCCGAGCCCACGTGCACCGCGCGTGACCGGACCCGCGCCGCCCGCCCGAGGAGCGAAGCCCTGCGGGGCCGCCGCACCGGGCGCGGGCGGCGGAGCCGCCGCCGGTATGCCACCGGGAGCCATGGGCGCCACCCTCGGCGCACTCAGCGGCGCCGCGGCAAGCAGAGGCTGGAACCCGCCCGGCGCACTGCCCGCGATGCCACGCTCCGCCTCGATCATGTCCCAACCGCTAGGCGACTCGACGGGCTGCGTCACCCGGTGCTTCACCCCGCCCTCCGCGACCACCCGGGTATCCACGGCGACGAACGCGGTGAACCGGCACAGCACCCCGAACCGCAGCGACGTGTCGACGATCGTCTTCTCCAGCGCGTGCTCACCGACGAGATACCGGTCCTCCAGCGCACGCAGCCGCGCCCGGGCCCACACCGCGCGGACCGCGGGATGCGCACCCTCCGCCCCCGTCACCCGCCGCTCCCACGACTCGCCCTCCGCCGTCAGCCCGCGCACCGCCACCACCGGCGCCCCGGCCCCGGCGACCCGCCGGTACCGCCCGAAGACCTGCAGCGGCACCCCCGGGAAGAGCGAACCCGCGTGCGTGACCGTCCCGGTCACCGGCTCCAGCCCCTCCGCCTTCAGCGACAGCCCGGTGACCAGCGGCGCGCCGATGCGGCGATGGATGTGCTCCATGGCCTCGTCCAGCCGGTCCTCCGACTCGACCAGCTCGCACCGGCCCGCGCCCAGCGCCGCCAGCCGCCCCAGGAAGCCGGCGTTGACCGCGCGGTCGATCCCGACCGTATGAACCCGGACCCCGGAGAGCGACGCCCCGATCCGCTCGAGTATCTGGTCCTCGTGGCCGACCTGGCCGTCGGTGACCAGCACCAGCACCTGGTCCCGCTCCGCCGCTCCGCCGGCCTCCTTCGAGGCGGCCAGCAGCTGCAACGCCTGCTGCAGCGGCCGCAACATCTCCGTGCCGCCCCGCGCCTCGAGCCGGGCCAGATGCTCCACCGCCCGATAGCGGTGCCGGTCGGTGGCCGGCGCGAGGTCCTCGGGGAGCCGCGCCGGGCGCTCCACCTGATGGTCGAAGGAGAGCACCGCGAACCGGTCGTCCGAGATGAGCGTGTCGATGATGCGCGCGGCCGCCCGCCGCGCCGCCACCATCTTCCAGCCGCCCATGCTGCCCGAACGGTCCAGCACCAGCACCACGTCACGCGGCCGACGTATCTCCGGCCCCTCACCGGGCACCACGGTGAGCGCGAACGTCCCCGCACCGTCCTCCGCAGGCTCCTCGTCCGGGACGAGCAGCAGCGAGTCGGACGCGGCGAGCCCCAGCCGCAGGATGAAGTCCCGGTCCAGCCGCTCACCCGGACGCAGCGAGAGCCTCACACCACCCTCGACACCGGAGCCCTCGACGGCCGAACCCCCGGCCGTCGTCACCTCGTGCAGGCTCGACCGTATCTCCCGCAGCTCCAGCCCCGCCGGATCCACGTCCACGTCCAGCGACAGCCGAACCGGGTTGGGGAAACCGGGCAGCAGCACCGGGGGAGTGATCCGCGAGGCGTCCGGAACCGCGTCCGTGTCCGGGACCGAACCGCTGCCCGCCGGGTCGACCGGCAGCGGCGCACCGGGGATGTACCGGGGTGCGACCACCAGGGGGAAGCGGAACTCGGCGGCGCCGTCCTCGTACGGCAGCGGCTGGCTCAGCGTGAGCCGGACCGTCACCCGCTCCCCGGGGACGATGTTGCCGACGCGCATCGTGAACACGTCCGGGCGCTCCTCCTCGGCGATGGCCGCCCGCCGGCCCTCCGCGACCGCCCGGTCGTAGTCGGCCCGTGCCTGCCCCCGCTCCTTCAACTGGCCCTCGATCACATGGTCGTCCGCCTCCATGCGGAACGCCGTGACCGCGGCGCGGTCGGGGAGCGGGAAGATGTAGGTCGCCTCCAGCGGGACGTCGAAGGGGTTGCGGAAGCCCTGGACCACCTCGATGCCCGCCGTCAGCCCGGAGATCCGCGCCCGGACCTCGACGCTCTCCAGCGGCAGATTGCCGCGCTCGGTCCGCAGGGCGCCCAGCCCGGCGTCCGGCAGCGCGGAGCCCTCCTCGGGTGCCAGGGGTGTGATCGGGACGGTCATCGCGCACTCCTTTCCGAATCCGTACGGGCCGGGCCCGGTGTGATGTCGAGGGCTGCGTCGGGCAGCAGGCCGCGGCGGCGCAGCGCCGCCAGCAGGGGGGCGGCCGCTTCGCTGATCGCGGCCAGATCGTCGTCGGCGGGGCGGCCCGGGCCGGCCTCCGTCAGCAGCAGGGTGACGCCGGGCGCGAGGCGCACGGCGGGCTGGACGGACGGCGCGTACGACCACGCGACGGGGCCGTCGGCCATGTCCAGTTCGGCCTCCGCGGCAGCCGAGCCCCGCGGGCGCGCGTCCGCGGCCCAGAAACGCCCGCGCTGGGACGGCTCGCGAGCGGGGGATGCCGTCGAGTCGGCGGGCGGGGTGTCGGGCAGCGCCTGGGCGGTGGACTCCACCTCGGCATCCGACCGCAGTTGGGCGACCGCCTGCAGCTGGGCGTCCGTCGCACCCGCCAGCATCGCCTGGATCTCGGCGATCGAAAGCCCCTGGATCTGCAGTCGCTTGACGGCCACCAGCTGCAGCAGATGCCTCCGCCCGTACAGGGCCACCCGCCCGCGCCGGGTCAGCGGCGGATCCACCAGCCCAATCGTCGCGTACCACCGGATCAGCCGCTCATTGGGCACCTCGCGCACACGGCCGTTAGGCGCGCCGGAGTCGACGTCGGCGCTCAGCTCCCGCGCCGCGTGCTCCGCCAGCTCACCGATGGTCCATGACTCGCTCATACTGCAATGATGACAGTGTCAGTGTGACAGTGTCAAGAGGCGAATCCAAGACCGGCCCCGTCACGCGCCCAGCCCCTCCCGCGCGGCCCGCAGAAACGCCCGCTCCGCCTCGTTCCCCGCCCGCGCGATCGCCGCCGTGTACGCCTCGGCCGCCTCCTCGTCCCGCCCCAGCCGCCGCAGCAGATCCGCCCGTACGGCATGGAACGCGTGGTACTCACCCAGCCCGGCCCCCGAAGCCAGCCCCGACCCCGACTCCGCCCCCAGCTCCACCACCGCCTCCAGCGCCGCTTCCGCACCCTCCACCTCCGCCAGCGCCACCGCCCGGTTCAGCGCCGCCACCGGCGTGGGTGCCACCGCCAGCAACTGGTCGTACAGCCGCAGCACCTGCCCCCAGTCCGTCTCCGCCGCCGTCGGCGCGTCGCAGTGCACCGCCTGGATCGCCGCCTGGATCTGGTACGGCCCGGGCCGTCCCCGGCGCAGGCACTCCCGGACCAGGTCCTGGCCCTCGTTGATCAGCGCGCGGTCCCAGCGGCTCCGGTCCTGGGCCGACAGCGGTACGAGGGCGCCGTCCGTACCGGTACGGGCGGGGCGCCGGGCAGCGATGAGCAGCATCAGGGCGAGCAGTCCCCGCGCCTCCGGCTCGTCCGGCATCAGCGCGGTGAGCAGCCGGGCCAGCCGCAGTGCCTCCGCGCACAGGTCGTCGCGCACCAGCGCGGCGCCCGAACTCGCCGTATAGCCCTCGTTGAAGATCAGGTACAGGACGGCGAGCACCCCGCGCAGCCGGTCGGGCAGATCGGCCTCCCGGGGCACCCGGTACGGGATCCCCGCGTCCCGGATCTTCCGTTTGGCCCGCACCACCCGCTGGGCCATCGTCGCCTCGGGGACCAGGAAGGCCCGCGCGATCTCGGCGGTGGTGAGCCCGCCCAGCAGCCGCAGCGTCAGCGCGACCTGGGCGCCCGTCGCCAGGGCCGGGTGGCAGCAGGTGAAGACCAGCCGGAGCCGGTCGTCCGGCACGGCGCCCACGGCGTCCCCCTCGTCGAACTCATCGATCCCACTGGCCCAACCAGCCCCACCGGCCGCATCACCGCCGCCGCCCGCGACTCCCCACACCAGCGCGGCCCGCACCTGCTTGTCCCTCCCCACCGCCTCGCGCCGCAGCCGGTCGACGGCCCGGTTGCGCGCGGTGGTGATGATCCAGCCGACCGGGCTCGGCGGCAGCCCCGTGCGCGGCCACTTCTCCACCGCCGTCGTGAACGCGTCCTGCACCGCCTCCTCCGCGAGGTCGATGTCGCCGAAGGCGCGCACGAGCACGGCGACCGCGCGCCCGTACTCCGTACGGAACACGCGGTCGATCTCCGCGGCGGAGGGCCCGGTCACGCCTCGCCCTGGAACGGCCGCACCTCGACGGGCAGCGTGGTGGCCCGGGCCAGCCGGCCGCCCCATTCGAGGGCGGCGTCCAGGTCGGGCGCCTTGATGATCGTGAACCCGCCGAGGAACTCCTTGGCCTCCGCGAACGGGCCGTCCGTGGCCAGTACGTCGCCGCTGTCGGACGCCCGCAGTACGGTCGCCGTCTCCGGATCGTGCAGTCCGCCCGCGAACACCCACGCGCCGGCCGCCCTGAGGTCCGCGTTGAGCGCGTCGAGCGCACGGACGACGGGCTCCAGCACCTCGGGCGGGGGAGGACCGCCGGCGGGCTGGTAGATGCTGAGCAGGTAGTGCTTCATGGTGGGGCTCCCCGGTGTCGCGGCCGGCCTCGTGCCGGCCTCTCACCCTCTACACGAACGGACCCCCGCGGAATCGACACCGACGCGCCGGAAAGGTCCCAGCCGGAGGAACCCCGACGGCGGTCACGAGCGACGCCTCACTGCCCCCGCAGCTCCCGCGCCTGCCGCTTCAGGTTGTGCAGGGCGAGCAGCACCGCGCCGAGGTCGTCGAGGTACACCGGGTCCGGCAGCACGTCCACGGGCCAGAAGAAGTAGACGACAGCGGCGTAGAACCAGAGCTTCGCGCTCCCGGGCACGCTCTCGTCGCGCAGCTCCCGCCACACCCGGAACAGCCGCCGCAGCGCCACGATCCCGGCGATCAGTGTGACGAGCGCCGCGGCGCCCAGCGCCACCAGCGTGATCGTCGTGAGATCGTCCATCGCTCAAACCCTCGCCGTCAGCCGAACCCTCGCCCGCCACCCCGCGCGGCGGTCCCTCCACGGTACGTGCGAGCCGGACGTCACTCCGTCGGCTCGCCGAAGGCAGTCCGGGTACCCCGCCGGGCGGCCGGCTCACTCAACGCCGGGCAGCCGCTTACTCAACGCCGGGCGCCCGCTCACTCCGCCGGCGGCCGCCACGGCGGGCTGTGGCTGTCGACGTACCAGTCGAAACCCTCCGCCACCAACCCCTCGACCAGCGCCCGGTCGATGTCGTCCCCCGGCTCGCGCAGATGGTACGGGGGCGGGTAGAAGCAGTCGCCGAGGAGGAGGACGCCCGAGTCGGGTACGGCGACGACCGTCGAGTCCGGCGCGTGCCGGCCGCCCACATGCCGTACCACCACTCCGGACACGGGCTCGATCCGGTCGGCGAACGTGCGGGTCGGCGGGCGCACGGTGAACGCGTCCCAGTCGGACACCGCCCGCGCGCGGGCCGTGAAGCTCGGCTTCAGTCGCGGTTCGGCAGCGATCTGCTCGCGGAGGTACGAATCTCCCCACGGCCGCGCCGCCTCCGCGGTGAGCAGCGGGAGCGCGGACTCGTGCGCGATCACCTCGTCGACGTCCCAGGCGCAGGCGCCCCACGTGTGGTCCCAGTGGTGGTGGGTGTAGACCAGGCGGCGCGCGGGCGGCAGGCCCGACTGCCGGATCGCCGCGGCCACTTCGCGTGCGTGGTCCGGGCTCTGGCCGGCGTCCACCACCGTGCTGCCCGCTTCGCCGTCGGTGATGACGGTGACGCACGGGCGCACGCGGTCCGGATCCGGGTCGGCGGGGAGGATCCAGACCCTTCCGGCCACGTGCTGCAGCGTCATCCGGTCAGTGTCCCAGGAAACCGGTGACGGGGTGTCAAAGGGGTTCACCCAACGGCCCTTTGGGGTTGGCATGGACACGCGTAGACATGGGTAAAGCCTTGTTACCTGTGAGTTAACAGACTCTCACCAAGGGGGTTCCATGAGAACGTCCCGCCCGGTCAGCGCCGTGCTCGGACTGCTGCTCACCGTCACCGCGGTCCTGCTCGGCACCTCCGAGGCGCAAGCCGCCGGAGACAACTACGTCGCACTCGGCGACTCGTACTCCTCCGGCGTGGGCGCCGGTTCGTACGACTCCGCCAGCGGCAGCTGCAAACGCAGCACCAAGGCGTACCCGGTGCTCTGGAAGAACGCCAACGCGCCTGCCTCCTTCAACTTCACCGCCTGCTCCGGCGCGAAGACCACGGACGTCATCAACAACCAGCTGGGGCCGCTGAACTCGGCCACCACGCTGGTGTCGATCAGCATCGGCGGCAACGACGCCGGTTTCTCGGACGCGATGACCACCTGCGTCCTGCAGGGCACCACGGCCTGCGTCAACCGCATCAACGAGGCCAAGGCGTACATCAACAACACGCTGCCCGGCCGCCTCGACACCGTGTACAGCGCCATCCGCAGCCGTGCCCCGTCCGCCCACGTGGTCGTGCTGGGCTACCCGCGCTTCTACAAGATCGACGGGAGCTGCATCGTCGGGCTGAGCGAGACCTCCCGCGTCGCCATCAACAGCGCCGCGGACCTGCTGAGCGACGTCACCGCCAAGAAGGTCGCCGACCACGGCTTCACCTACGGCGACGTCCGCGGCACGTTCACCGGGCACGAGATCTGCTCGGGCGACGCCTGGCTGCACAGCGTCAACTGGCTCAACATCGGGGAGTCGTACCACCCGACCGCCTCCGGGCAGTCGGGCGGCTACTACCCGGTGCTCGAAGCCAGGCACTGAGCACCGCGGAAGCCGAGCCGCGCGGCCCCCTTGGCCGCGCGGCCACCCGCGTCGATACTGGCGCGATGAGCGCTCTCCCGCAGGTGTACGCCGCCGCCGACGACGCCCTCGGCGCCCACGACGCCGTGGCGCTCGCCGCGCTGGTCCGGCGCGGCGAGGTGTCCGCCGCCGAACTGGCCGAGGCGGCCCTGCGCCGGGTCGAGCGCGTCGACGGCGAACTGGACGCCGTGGCCGCCCGCCTGCCGCACCCCGCGCTCCAGGACACCGGCCCGCTGGCCGGCGTGCCGACGTACGTCAAGGACAACACCGACTACCGCGGACTGCCCACCGGCCACGGCAGCGCCGCCTTCACCGCCCGCCCCGCCCGCCGGCACGCCCCCTTCACCCGGCAGTTCCTCAGCACGGGGATGACGGTGCTGGGCAAGACCCGGCTGCCGGAGTTCGGCTTCAACGCCAGCACCGAGTACGCCGAGGAGCCCCCGGTGCGCAACCCCTGGGACCCCACCCGCTCGCCCGGCGGCTCCTCCGGAGGCAGCGCCGCCCTGGTGGCCTCGGGAGCCGTTCCTCTCGCGCACGCCAACGACGGCGGCGGCTCCATCCGCATCCCCGCCGCCTGCTGCGGACTGGTCGGACTGAAGCCCACCCGAGGCCGGATGGTGCCCAGCGAGCAGGGCCGCAGGCTGCCCATCGACGTCGTCTGCGACGGGGTGCTGACCCGCACCGTACGGGACACCGCCGCCTTCCTCGCCGCCGCCGAGGAGTACCGGGCCGGCCCCGGGATGCCCGCCGTCGGCCTGGTCGAGGGACCCGCGAAGCAGCGGCTGCGGATCGGCCTCGTCCTGGACTCCCCGACCGGCGCCGTCACGGACGACGAGACACGCGCCGCCGTCACGGCCACCGCCGAGCAGCTGGAGAAGCTCGGGCACACCGTCGAGCCGGTCCGCCTGGAGCTCGACCCGCGGTTCGAGGCCGACTTCCTCACCTACTGGGGGATGCTCGCGTTCCTGTGCGGGGCCGGCGGGCGGCTGGCCTTCGACCGGCACTTCGACGCCCGCCGCATGGACGGGCTGAGCCAGGGCCTGCGCGCCCGCTACCGCCGCAGGCTGGCCACCACCCCGGCGGTGCTGCGCCGGCTGCGGCGCGCGGCGCGGGAGTGCACGGCCCGCTCCCTCGCCGGACGCGACCTCGTCCTCTCGCCGGTGCTCGCCCACACCACCCCGCTCCTGGGCCGGCTGAGCCCGAACGTCCCGTACGACGAACTCGTCCGCCGTCTCACCGCGTACGTCGCCTTCACCCCGCTCGCCAACGTGGCCGGCACCCCGGCGCTGTCCCTTCCCGGCGGTTTCACCCGTACGGGGCTGCCGGTCGGCGTGATGCTGTCGGCCGCGCACGGGGATGAACGCACCCTCCTCGAGACCGGGTTCGAGCTGGAGGCCGCGCGCCCCTGGCTGCCGTGAGGCCCCCGCGGCGGGCGCCGCGCGGAACGGGTGGCTCCGGGCCCGTCGCGCCCCTGGCGAAGCGGGCGTAACTCTCCTCCTTACCATCTGAGTTGTCGTTCCGGTGAATATGCCAAGAAGGCTCACGCAGTCCATCGCGAAGGACTACGCTGCGTGCCTGTTCACCCGCCTCGATATATCGAGCCAGCTGAGGATGCCGATGGAGCCCACAGGTCCGGCCCCCGGAGACCGGCGCGCCGCTGCCGTCTCGCCGTGGGTGATACCCCCCGCCGCCGTCGCACTGGGCACACTGATCGCCGTGCTCGCCACCGGATCCGGGGGCCGTACGGCCGTCGGCTGGACCGGAGGGTTCGCCACCCTGGTGGTGGCCCTGGTGTCCCTGGTGGTCGACCAGCGCAGCCGGACCCTGGCCGCGCTCCGGGCCGAGCACGCCGGACAGGAGGCCGCGGCGCGCCGCCGTCTCACGCAGCACGAGGCGGAGACGGCGCGGCTCGCAGCCCTGCTGCCGGAGGCGGTGCAGCGGCTGCAGAAGGGTGAGTTCGCGGAGGACATCCTGGAGGGCGTGCGCTACGACCCGGCGCTCGCCCCCGAGTTCCGCGCCGCGCACGAGGCGGCTCTGCGTGCCGTCGTCGACGCCATCCAGAACGCCGAGGACCTGCGCGAGTCCGCCGAGCGCGGCTTCGTGAACATCGCCCGCCGGGTGCAGGCCATCATCCACCAGCAGGCCCAGAGCCTGCGGGAGATGGAGCAGCGCCACGGGCAGGACCACGCGGTCTTCGCCGACCTGCTCAAACTCGACCACGGCACGGCCCTGGTGGGCCGGCTCGCCGACTCGATCGCCGTGCTCGGCGGCGACCGCCCGGGCCGCCAGTGGGGCAAGTCGGTGCCGCTGTACAGCGTGCTGCGCGGCGCCATGTCCCGGATCATCGACTACCAGCGCGTCGAGCTGCACCCCGTCTCCGAGGTCGCCGTCGTCGGCCCGGCCGTGGAGCCGCTCATCCACGCGCTCGCCGAACTGCTGGACAACGCCACCCGCTACTCGCCGCCGCAGACCAAAGTGCACCTGACCGCCGTCGAGGTGCAGTCGGGTATCGCGATCGAGATCGAGGACGGTGGCGTGGGCCTCAGCGAGGAGGCGCATGACCGCGCGGAGCGCATGCTGCGCGAGGCCCAGGCCGGTATCGACCTGCACGACCTCGGTGAGACCCCGCGGCTGGGCCTGGCCGTCGTCGGCCGCCTGGCCCAGGCGTACGACCTGACGGTGTCGCTGCGCTCCTCGGCGTACGGCGGTGTCCGCGCGGTGCTCATTGTCCCGCAGGCCCTGGTCACCGCGACGCCCGCGACCGGCGCCGCGCACGGCATCGGCACCGCCTCCGGCCCCCGGCCGCTGGAGGAGGCGGGCAGCGGACGGCGGCGCAAGCCCGGCCCGCAGGCGTCGCCGCCCGTGGAGGCCGGCGTCGACCCGTCGGCGAACGGACTGCCGCAGCGGCGCCGGCGCAGCGCGGTGGCCGCCCCGGCGACCGACACGACAGAGCCGTCTCCGGCGGCCGGCACCGCGGCCCCGGCCGCGACGGCCACTGCCCCACAGCCGGACGAGACCAGCGAGCCGGGGCTGTGGCTGGGGGAGTTCACCGACGCTCTGGCCGGCAGGGACCAGGCACCCGACGTGCCTGCCCAGCAGAGCGGCGACGAGTCAACGGACGAGCGCGACAAGAGGGAGTAACCGTGGTGCGTCGAGCGGACATGGACTGGATGCTCAAGGACCTCGCCGAGAGCGTGCCGCAGACCCGCCACGTCGTCGTGCTGTCGTCGGACGGCCTGCGCATAGCGCAGCACGACACCGAGCCGGACACGGCCGACCGCCTCGCGGCGGCCTGCGCGGGCCTGCAGAGCCTCGCCCGGTCGATCTCCGACGTCTTCCCGGGGAGCACCCGGCAGTTGAAGATGATCGTGATCGAGGTCGGCGGCGGGTTCTTCTATCTGATGGCCGCCGGTTCGGGCGCCTATCTCGCCGTCGCCGCCGACGAAGGCGTCGACGCGGGCCTGATGGGCCGCCGGATGCGGGACCTCGTGGCCCGGATCGGCGCGCATCTGACGAGCCCACCGCGCAGCACCGTTGACGGATCGGCCATATGAGCGACGAGGATCACGCATGGCACGAAGCAGGACCTGAAAGGCTGTACGTGATCACCGGCGGCCGTACGGGGGAGGCCGCCAAGGAACCACTCGACCTGGTCACGCTGGTGATCGCGCGGGCCGGGCCCGCGCACGGGATGCCACCGGAGCAGGCGGCGATCCTGCGGCTGTGCGCAGCGCCGATCTCGGTCGCCGAGATCGGCGCGTACCTCCAGCTGCCCTTCAGCGTGGTCAGTGTGCTTCTCGGCGACCTGCTCGACGAGGAACTCGTCGTGACCCGGTCGACCGTGCCCCCCGTCGCCGACATGGGACTCATCGAGGAAGTCATCCATGGGCTCGAACAGCTTTGAGCAGGTGGCCGGTCCGCGGCCGCAGGACGTGCTGCCGGACTCGGCCAGCGTCGCCGTGAAGATAGTCGTGGTCGGCGGCTTCGGGGTGGGCAAGACCACCCTCGTCGGCGCGGTCAGCGAGATCGAGCCGCTGACCACCGAGGAGACCATGACCCAGGCCGGGGCCGGGGTCGACGACCTGTTCGGGGTGGAGGAGAAGGACGCGACCACCGTCGCCATGGACTTCGGACGGATCAGCCTCAACGACCGGCTGGTGCTCTATCTCTTCGGCACCCCGGGCCAGCAGCGCTTCTGGTTCCTGTGGAACGGCCTGTTCGACGGAGCGCTCGGCGCGGTCGTGCTGGTCGACACCCGGCGGCTGGAGGCGTCCTTCGACGTACTGGGCCGGCTGGAGGAGGGAGGGGTGCCGTTCGTCGTGGCGGTCAACAAGTTCCCCTCGTCGCCGCGGCACTCCCTCGAAGACGTCCGGCGGGCCCTCGATCTGCCCGCCGGCACCCCCGTCATCGACGCGGACGTACGCCGGCGCGAGGCCGGCAAGGACATTCTCCTGACGCTGCTGCGTCATCTGCACACGCTCGCTCAGCCCTTGGAGGCAAGGTGACCGCGACCCCGCAAGAGTCCACCGGCAGTGTCCCCGCGCCACCTCCCGGGTGCCCGGCACACGGCCTGTCCACCGAAGGGCTGGCCCGGCTGTACGGCCCGGAGGCGGAGGACAACGCCACGGCCCTGTACGAGAAGCTGCGCGCCGAACACGGCGGCGTGGCGCCCGTCCTGGTGCAGGGCGACGTGCCGGCCTGGCTCGTCCTCGGCTACCGGGAGAACCTCGACGTCACGCGCAACCCCACCCGCTTCGCCCGGGACTCGCGGCTGTGGCGCGAGGCCCGCGAGGGCCGGGTGGCCATCGACAACCCGCTGCTGCCGATCACCATGTGGCAGCCGATGTGCGCGTTCCTCGACGGCGAGGAGCACAAGCGGCTGCGTTCGGCGGTCACCGACACGATGAAGCGGATGGACCGCCGCGGCATCCGCCGCTATGTGACGCGGTACGCGGGCCAGCTCATCGACGACTTCGCGGAGCGCGGCCGGGCCGACCTCGTGGAGGACTTCGCCGGCGTACTGCCCATGCTGGTGATGACCAAGCTGGTGGGCATGGCCGACTCCTACGGGCCGCAGCTGCTGGCGGCCGCCCGCGACATGGTGAAGGCGTCGGAGACGGCGATCGCCAGCAACGCGTTCATCGTCGACACGCTGCGCACCCTGGTCGCCGCCAAGAAGGAGACCCCCGGGGACGACTTCGCCAGCTGGCTCATCGGGCACGAGTCGCATCTGACGGACGACGAACTGGTCGAGCACCTGCGGCTGGTGCTGATCGCGGCGTACTCGACCACCGCCAACCTGATCGCCAACACCCTCCATATGGTGCTCACCGACCGCCGCTTCCGCGGCAGTCTGGCGGGCGGCCACATGACGCTGCCGGACGCGCTGGAGCAGGTGCTGTGGGACGCGCCCCCGTTCACCGCGGTGTACGGGCGCTGGGCGACGGGTGACACGGAGCTCGCCGGGCACCGCATCAAGGAGGGCGACATGCTGGTGCTCGGCCTCGCCGCCGGCAACACCGACCCGGCGATCCGGCCCGACCTGGCGATGCCCGTCCACGGCAACCGCTCGCACCTGGCGTTCAGCGGCGGCCCGCACGAGTGCCCCGGCCAGGACATCGGCCGTGCCATCGCCGACACCGGCATAGACGCGCTGCTCGCCCGGCTTCCGGATGTGCGGCTGGCCGTCGACGAGACCGAGCTGCGCTGGCGTACGTCCCTGCTGTCACGCGATCTGATCGCGCTGCCGGTCGAGTTCACCCCGATGGACCCGGCGGTGGTCGGCAACGCGAAGGCCGCCCACACGGAGCCGGCCCCCTCGTCCGACCGGCTCCCGGCGGTCATCGACGAGCCCGCCCCGCCGGTACGGACGGCCCGGCCGTCGTGGTGGCAGGCGCTGGTGCGCTGGGTGAAGGGGGCGTAGCGGGCGCGGGTGCGGGGGCTCGGTGAGACCCCGCACCTTCACCGGGGCCGGACGTGCGGTGTCCCCTCTCATGGGGACCACCTTCACCAGCGCGGCCTGCGGTGTCCCTCCCACCAGGTGATCAGCTCGTCACTGCTGCCGGGAGTGGCGGGGGCCACCGCCATCGCCACCACGTAGCCCTGCGGGCCGTCGCCGAAGTCCTCGGACCCGCGCCGGAACGACCACATGACGACGGGATACTCGGCCCAGAAATAGCGCTCCACGCGGCCCTGGGTGGTGCGAGCCGGCCCGCTCTCCACGGTGGCCGGGCTCCACCAGGCGTCCAGGGCGTAGTCCTGGGCAGTGGCGTCGCCCTCGTCCTCGTTGAACCGCACCGCGAACAGTGTGCTGTTCAGGAAGTCGTCGGCCCGCGCCTGTGAGGTGAAGCTGAAGTACATCAGATGGTCGACCTCGGCGAAGCCGTCGTCCAGCCGGAGGGAGGCGGCGGGCATGCTCAGGTCGAGGTACTCGAGGGTCTCCAGCCCCGGGTCGACCTCGCCGCACCGGTGCGGGTCGGCCGTGACCCAGTCGCACAGCGCGGTGGCGCTGGTGCCGGGAGGCGAGGGCTCCGCGCTGGGGCTCCGGCCGGCGTCCGGCGTCGCGGGCGTCGTACCGGCCGATGCGGTGGGCCCGTTGTCCGCGCGGACCTCGTGGTCCCGGTCGAGGCCGATCACGAGCGTGAGGATCACGGCGGCGAGCCCCGTGAGCGAGCCCAGCGCCGTCCAGAAGATCATCCACGGGCTGTGACCGGGCCCGCCCGGTGTGGGTCGTGTGGCGCCCACGTACCTCCCCCGTCCGCTTGGCCACTGCCGACATCCGTCCCGTCAGTGTACGGGGTGTCAGGAACACGATGAACGGCGCGCGTCGGCCGGCGCGGGGGGTGCGCCGAGTGCCAGGACACCGGCAAG